>JAVBKE010000043.1:0-3992 GCA_031554185.1 Caryophanales bacterium | reverse complement strand
ACAATTGGATTTGGACATAGCTCCAGTCAGTTATTAATTGATGATGTCGAACGTGTCTTCTTAGGTCCTGCATCAGCACAAGTGTTTTCGGAGTATAAAAAATTACGGCTGAAAGAGCTTGGAATTAGTATTTCAATCTTAGTTGGAATGAATGCTACTTCATTTTTTTGGAAGCGTAATTCTGCAGATGAGGTCTACTATAATGAATTGGAAGCAATCATTAACACCTTGTCCGATGAGAATGTAGATTTTAAACTTTTTGAAGTTGCGAAAAAAAATGTAGTAAGCAACTTAAAGAAAGATTTTAAAAATATCCTTTACAGAGGTTTTTTTAAAACTTATGAAATAGCTTATCAGAACCAAGGGTTTAATTTCCAAGAATTCGCTAAAAACACGCGAAGTATCAAGATTGAAGCAATCAAAAATATCTCGAAATTTCTTTTAGATAAGGATAATATCAATATTTCTTATTCTGGCGCAGTTTCCGAAGAGAGAGTCAACACGTTAAAGTTTAATAAGAAAAACGATTGTAAGGTCAAATACATATATGATTTTACCGAGAATGAATTTAATGTGAATTTTCTCCTAGAAAATAAAGGTGACTATCATTACGAGTTCAAATGCCTAAGATTTAACAACACTGCAGAAGACAGGATTCCTCCAAACAAGGAATACGCGATATTAATGGTGATCGGTGATTTTCTGTATAAACGTAATTACACTGTTCTTTTGCATGGGAGAGATGTATCAATTATACATCATTCTCCTGAGATAGCAGCAATGGAGAGAGAGTTTTTCCTAAAGATAAACGAAGAAGAATTAAAAAAAATTAAGGTACGACTGAAACGGAAGTTTCACAATTTGTCCACCCAATCAAAATTAAAGTCCTGTGTCATGTCAGGTCAGTTACATTTTGATGGATTAAATATACAGCAAATTATTGATGAATTAGATAGTCTATCGTTGGAATCTGTAAGTAACTACTTCGAAGATTTTGGTTTATCAATTCAGCAGGCAAAATTAGTTTTTGAGAAGGGAGGAGAATTAAATGACAAAGCCTATTGAGATAAAGCCTCAGCAGTTAGAAGAGGAAAAGAAAGCATTTGAACTCACAACTGAATATCTTTCAGATTTATCAAATAGTGACTTAAAGGATATTAAAAAAGATTCTTTACTGGACACTGTCGATGAATTAGAAGCAATCATAGGTGATTTTTTCGATTGCGTAGATTCTTATGTTGAGTTATCAAACATTGACGTAAAGGCAATTGAAAAATTAAAAAATGATTGGATCGCATATGACAAAGAACTTGCGGGAAAATAACAGGAGGGGACTGTAATGCCAAGATTAGTAAATAAAGAACTAGATGAACTAGTAGATAATATGAAACCGTATCGAGATGATTTAATCGACATCATGTATGAACAATACAAAAACGCTACGATTTTATCAACAACAGATAGCTTATGGGGTGTCACTGGTGACGATTTTAAAGAGTACATGTCATCGGTTCATCTTCACCTAACAGAAAGATTTATTAATATTACTGGTGAACTTTATGAAAACATTGAGAAAATCAGAGAGGCTTTTAATGAGCTGGAATCAAGCAGAAGAGGTGTCGTCGGAAATGGTACAATAGAAGATCTTCAATCGGACTTCATCTCAAAGAAAGATGATTTTGAAGTTCTGAGTAGAAACGATCTAAACCTTCTCTATGAAGCTTCTCAGCATATATCGACCACGAATTTGGATAGCGATAGTGTCGCTAGCAATTTCTCTGACTCCATAGATAAATTAGAGAGCATTAACATCAAACTCGAGGAAACAGCTCAAGAGTGTAAAAGCAGTTTAAGTGCTGTCAAAGATCGAGTAGAGCAACTCAAAGCCGAAATCAAAGATATCAAAGGAAACTATCATGATAGCAATGGAATAGTCATATCGCAGGTGAATAGTATGACATCTGAGCCATGGTACTCTAGTGAATATTCTGGCTATTTTAAGGCGTTGTCGGAGGATGAACCGTTTACTCAAAAGGAGTGGGGCGGGACATTGGAATATGCTGATGCTGTAGCTGGTCGAGGAAATAATCTTTATGCAACGGTATCTGCTAATGGACCAATGGCACTTGGTTATACGGGGAAAAACAATAGGGGTCATTACGGTTATGGAGAGGTAGAACTATTTGGCTTAAACGGAGAAGGACAAGTAGGGAATAATTTTCTCTCAGGAGAAACTGAAAGTGGAATGCTACATGGTGAGGGTGGTTATTACTTCGGTGAGGATGGATTTGACGCAAATGTAGAGATGTATGCTCTTCAAACAGAAAACATGGCAACATTAGGAAATGAAGATTTTAATCTACATCTAGGAACAAAGGCTAGCTTAGGAAGTGTAGATGCCGCGCTAACTTGTACTTCAGAAGAGGTAGATGTTGGGTCACATTATAGTGGTCCTACAGCTGAAGTATCCCCAGGGTTTACTCTTTTTGGTGTTGATTTTACCCTTGATCTTAGTTTAGGGTTTCAAGCTGGTAGTGAGATTGATTATTCAGCTGCTGATGGATACTTTAGCGCTGATGGAAGTTTCATTGGAGGGATTGGATTTAAAATAGATTGGTAGGAGGAAATGATTATGATTACACAAGAGTTCAAGGATAAATTAATCCCTTTTAATAAAAAAATGATTCTCTTAGAGATTATTCCATATTATAGCATGATTGTTGTTCCCATATTTGCTTTAATTTATATTTATATTGGGACGAAAGAGTCCTTCGGCGTAGATTGGATAGAATATAATATTACATTTGGAATAAGCATTTTTTGTATAATTGTTGCTCCATATATTTATGTAATGATTTATAATTTTAAATTACTTCGAAAGTGGTCAACTCATTTTAAGGACCTTGATTTAAACGAAGAGGAGAAGATATTTCTTAAGATTATGAAAAGCGCATCATATCTTGCTCTCTGTCCATTCACTCTTGTTCTTGGGATGTTTGTTAGGATAAGCTTGAGAGGTATTTTAGCAAAGAATTTTATGACAAATTCACTTGGAGCAATTTGGTATCGATGGTATATCAATGAGAAATTAGGAGATAGGAGGCGATAGGCATGAGTAAAGAAGACCTAGAAACTGAGAAAGCAGACAAGCAAAGGGAACTGAACACACATCATCAACAGATGAATACGATTGAAGAACAAATAAAAAATGCGAAGAAAGTCGTGAAAAAGTTTGAGAATCTGAAAGAAGATATGGAAGATCTCAAAAAAAATGTACGAAAGTTGAAAAATGATGATCACGATCATTGGAAAGGCGATTTATTTGACAAATGGCAAGACGATACGGAAGTTCATTTATTGGATGGCTCTTTTAAAAAGTATATAAAAAATATAGATCAGAACATTGATGACCTTAATGAGAAAATTATGAAACTCGAAAACGAAAAGCTCGAGGAAGAGGGAATTATTGGAGAGATAAAAAGTGGAATTAACTGGATAAGTACCGAGATATCTAATGTAGCAAATTAACAAGGAGGAAAGATTCTTGGAGCAGATCAAAATTAAAGCCCCTTTTCACAAACAAGAACATTTATCTGAAAATGATCTACACGAACTAAAAGAAGTTAGTCTTTTCTTTGAGAATAGAAAGTGGTTACTTACTAAGGGGAATATCAATTTAGTGTTACTGCAGGGAAGGTATATTCATTTATACAAACAAATGCGAGTAACTGCAGTTTTAGTGAACGAGTGTGACCAAGATGTTGTTAGGCTCAAGTTTAGCCTACTGCTAGAATCGACTGACAATCTCGTTGAATTTGCTAAGGGAGATTTAAAACTAGGGTCAGACATTCTTGGGGTATTGAAACCTCACGAAGGAGTTATCGTCCGGTTTGATGTTCCCGTAGGAAGCGTTCTGTGTCAGAAAGTAATTTATCAGGCAACAGAATTAAAAGGAATGCTATCAAATATAGAATTGAGCGTGTTGAAGCATG
>JAVBKE010000007.1:0-33350 GCA_031554185.1 Caryophanales bacterium | reverse complement strand
TCGTTTCTTTTAGCAAAATGCAGAATTGGTTTCTCGTTTTTATAGTCATTTCCAATAAAATCAGCAATGCTGTTATCTGCTATCTCCAAAGTAGCTTCTTGCAACTGCCAAGGATTATGAAGAATTTCAGTTTGATAAATGTGATTGTTACTTATGCTATAGAAACAATAGCGCTCTGTAAGCCAGTGTGCAAGTGTTCCGCGACTTGCTTCAAATGGCTTAGACACCGGGGAATAATGCCCAGAAAAATGAAGGTTGCTTTGATCACCACGACCATGATAACAAATCTGATATTGCTCTAGCTCTTTGTTTAGTTTGACATCGGCAAAGAGATAACAACCGTGACTTAGCTGCTTTGAAAGAAGACTAGCAGGCAGGTTTGCCACATTCAAACTAAAAAAATACACGCCAGGTGTGCCGTTAAAAGTAACATAAGTCCGCACATTGATCTCATCAAACCGATGCATGAAAGGAATTGGCGGGAGAAAACGCGCACGAAAAGCGCTAGTAGTGAAGGGGACAATCCCAAGCCAAGCGGTCTCTTCAAATCGGTCTAACACTAGCTGGGGTGGCAGGAACTTCTCCAAAGTAGCAGCATCTACTGGCCAATGAGCAAACAATAAATTCGTCCAGGTTTGTCTTGCACGCCAATGTTTGCTTGGGACTGGCCATGGCCTGTGGTCAGTTCTCATTAATTTTTCATCAGATCGGTTAAAAAGTCTCATGAATTTATTATCTCCTAACTGATTGAATCAAAGTCATCTTTTCGTACGGTTTTTCTATGAGGCGTTCGCTAAAGAAGCGAATTCGGAATATCATTTGTTTAGGCACTATACTTGTACAGTTAGACCAGCTAGAAAAAATCAATCTACTGCTCAAAAGTATGAGCGATCGATTATTAACTGGTGGGGCGCTTTTACTGCAGATTGCTAATTATGACTCGTGTTTTAGATAGAAATAATTTTGACTTCCCAATTAATCCCGAACAACAGTAACGATTCCTTAGGAAATCATCCTACTTGTATTGTTCGGGCAGAGAAAGATGGTGAATTGTAAAATTAAATGCAAAAAAATCGCGATGCGAATGGATTAAATAGTAGCTGAACCATGATGAATAGGTGGTTCTGTTTTTATTGTTGTTTGATATCGTTAGGACATCATTAGCAGCACTCTACTATTCACTAGGTAAACTACCCTACGCCCACTACTTCAGCCTCACTGCATCTAGGCACCTCACAGTATTACCCGCAGTTAGTATAATTAGTATAAATAAATTATCTTTTAAGCTTAATGTAAGGTTTGCGTCATCAAGGGGAAAGGTACAGGCAGTAAAGTATCAATTAAGCAATTAACCTACGGCTCTAATGTCAATCATGACCATTGCTCAACGATGCATTACAAGAACCAAAATCGCAAGAAAGAAAAGCAGGTGAAGTTCTAATGAAGAACATACTACAAGTCAATCAAGTAGGAAAGACGTTTGGACCAAAGAATAACCAGTTTAAAGCGCTTAGTAACATCAATTTCACAGTCAATGAAGGTGAGTTTATCGGTATCATGGGACCATCTGGTGCAGGGAAGTCAACGCTTCTCAATGTACTTTCAACAATTGATAGCCCAACAACTGGTGAAATTTTCATAGATGACGAAAACGTTGTTCAAATGAGGGAGAAAAAGCTAGCAAACTTCCGTAGGAATAAGTTAGGTTTCATCTTTCAAGATTACAACTTACTCGACACGCTAACTGTCAAAGAAAATATCGTGCTACCACTAGCACTAGCTGGTGTACCAGCGGCTGAAATTGACACACGGGTCAAAAAAGTTGCTAGTAAGCTAAATATTTACGAGATCTTTCATCAATTTCCTTATCAAATTTCAGGCGGGCAAAAGCAGCGGACAGCAGCAGCTCGCGCAATTGTAACGAATCCGAGTGTTATTTTTGCTGATGAACCGACTGGAGCACTGGATTCGAAGTCAGCAGCCGATTTGCTTAAGAGTTTACAAATGTTAAATAGCACACAGAAATCAACGATTATGATGGTTACCCATGATGCTTATGCTGCTAGTTTCTGTAAGCGTGTGGTTTTCATGAAAGATGGAGAATTATCAACGGAGCTTCATATTGGAGAACAATCGCAGAAGGATTTTTTCCAGGAGATACTTGGGATTGTTTCTGCTTATGGAGGAGAGGAAAATGACACTATTTAAAATTTCATGTAGAAATATCAAAAAGAATATGTCAAATTATTTTCTGTATCTATTCTCAATGATATTCAGTGTTACGATCTATGTTGTTTTCGTCTCACTCAAATACAACCCGGTAATCTTGAGCGAATCGGACGAATCATATAAGTTTAAGTTTTTGTTTGGCGCTGCGGCATACATTTTGCTTCTGTTCGTTGCCATTTTCATTTGGTATACAAATGCTTTTTTTATCCGAAATCGAAAGAAAGAAGTTGGGTTATATTCGTTGCTTGGCGTGCAGAAGCGGCAAATTGGATTACTTCTCTTTTTTGAGAATTCTCTGATTGGTTTAATCGCACTGGGTGCGGGGATTGGTATAGGGATAATCGCTTCGAACGGGGTAGTTGCTTTGCTGCTTCATTTCCTGAGTATCGATGGGATCGCTGGGAATCCAATATCGTTTTCAGTGATCAGTGAAACAGCCAAAGTCTTTGTAATCATTACATTGTTTACTTCGCTACAAGGCTATTTCTTGGTTTACCGTTTCAAGCTGATTGATCTATTTCATGCTGAAAAGCAGCCCGAAAGAAAGTCTCACGGAACCGTCCTTGCTGGAATTTTATCTGTCATTTTACTCGGAATCGGTTATTGGCTCGCATTATTGCCGCTAGATTCCAAACCGTGGGAAGCGATTGGATTACGAGAAACGCCAGCAGTTATTCTAATTGTTGTGATCATTGGCACATATCTCTTCTTTACAAGTGTAACGACACTGATCTTGAAGTTCGCGAGGAAAAACAAGAAACATGATTGGAAAGGCATTAACTTACTGGTTTATTCTGGGCTTTTCTATCGGGTCAAATCAAATGCGCGAACGCTTGCTACTATAGCTATTCTGAGCGCAGTGACAATATCTGCTGTTGGTGTTTCTTATAATATTTTCTATAACAATTTAAAGGTAAATAATGCTGCTAATCCGAATACGATCAACTTTGCAAGTAGTGATATCAGTAAAAATAGTGAAGTTAAATCGATCATTGAGAGTGATCCAAATCACTCAGTCGAGCGTCATTTCTCAGTCCCCACACTGGTGGAGACTGTAGATATTTCAGACCTCGGGTTAGAATCGATTTTGCCTCAGGTTAACACGTCACTGATTAGTGATGAGGTATTTAATCAACTTAATCAATCAGCTGATAGAAATGAGCAACTTCAATTAGACGGTAATCAGGCAGTTGTACTTGACCCATTCTACTCTGAGCAATACTCACCGAAGTATACGGGTCATACACTTCAAGTTGTTGGTAAAGAGCAGACCACACCACTCGAAGTAGTGGATTTTAAAAAATATAGTGTGTTTAATGCTTATACTGCAAGAAATGTCATCGTTGTTAGTAATGAATTGTTTGATCATCTTTCAGTGAGTACCGTGCCAAGCAACTATGAGGTATATCAGTTAGCTGACCAAAAAGAAGCTGATGAAGTTTCCGAAAAGGTGAGTGAAGCACTACCGGAAACTGCTCGCTTTTCAGCTTTTCCACTAGATTATCAGGCAGGGCTCATTTCCAAAGGTTTAACAGTATTTACTGGTGTTTTCCTTGGACTCGTATTCCTTACGGCGACAGGTAGTATCCTGTATTTTAAATTCTTATCAGAAGCGAATGCTGAAAAGGAGCGCTATACGATTCTCTATAAACTTGGAACAACTAAACGAGAAATCAGAAGAATTATCTCACGGCAGGCATTATTTATCTTCGCCTTCCCCTTGCTATTAGGGATCGGCCATAGCACGATTTTGTTAAAAGGATTCTCGGAATTTGCTGGTACTAGTTTTCTCATTCCGGCAATCATCTGTATCATTGCCTACGCCTTGATCTACTTTATCTATTATTTACTAACAGTCCATTCCTATTTCAAAATTGTGATGGGCCATAAAAATGAAGCGTAATAATCAACGAATAAAATATGGAAGGAAGTTTAAAATGAAAAAAATAATCCTAGTGATCGTCCCAATGATGATTTTAATTACGATGGGAGGCTGCTCGTTAACATCAAGTTACTATTATGTGAAAATTACCGGTGACGGTAAGCCTGTAGAGTCGATTGCAGATGATGGTACGAAGTATCCGGATATCTATATGTACAACCTAGATGGATATGACAAAGACGGAAACGTCAAGGCACTAGAGTTTACCGCTTCGAAAAATCTTCGAAAAGACGCTTATCTTGAAATTAAGTATCGTGATAAAGTCATTACCTATGAAGAAGTGGAAGAAAAAGATGTACCGGAGAAAGCAATGGAACATTTAAACGAGTAAGTAGAATAAAAGCAAAAGTTGTATCAAACAAATTGATTAAGTTACAATGACCTGCCTTGAAAAGGGCAGGTTTCATCTTTATCAGCAACATTTTAGGACGAAATATTTGATAAAAATGATTGCATGAACAAATAAACTAACTTAATGCTCGTCATGGAAAAGGCTGAACCGGATATAACTTTTTAATGGTTTTATTAACTGTAGTGGTGGTTTTTCCAATATGCAAACTTGTGTTATCCTTAGGTCAAAAGGATGTGTTGGAGGATTCCGCTTATTTACATACCTTATTGTTTCTATAGTAATCTATAGTTTTTGTGCATTTTAATAGAAGTACTTGTGCAAAGTAGGTTAGAAAAAGAGTGTGCTATAGTACGTAGTAAAGTCGTTTAGCGTAGTATTTAACTGGAAATAGACTACACTAGAGGATATCGTCATTCTATGAAGTAGTGGGGTTACGGGGAATGAGGAAGATACGAAAATGTTGTACAGGGCGTAGTAGTTTAGGTGTGTATCAGCAGAAGACAGTACACTTAATCACTAAACACTACTTTCTATCTCAGGTATTAAAATGGGGAGTCATTTCAATTGTGTTTGGTTCCTCTATTATGGGAATGATCCATTCCCTTAGGCGAAGTATAGATATTGTTTCTGCGGTTTCAGTTGGCAATATTAGCGAAAAAGGGATGTCCCAATCCAGTAGCCAAGGTGAAACCAAACCTGCAGAAGATTTGGTCGCTATGGTGGGAGAGGAGGATGCTGGAATAATTATGAAAATGGTCAATACATCTGGCAGTGCAAACAAGGATGAATTATCTGCGCTAGCAGAGAGACATGAAATGACAAGGTGTATTCTTCAGTTGAAGACCGGCCTTGTGATTTGTTTCTTGTGCAGCAAAACGGTAGGAAACTGGTAATCTATCAAGAGTTTCGTCAGGAAGGGCAGACAGTCAAAACGCAGTATATGATTGGTCGAAAGACTCTGGACAAAAAAAATAATGAAGTTTACAGTCACCTGGATTTACCATTACAGGTAGTGTCAATTCTCGATAAACTTTATTAAAACATTTAATTAGCCAATAAGTTGATCGCTAGCACCTTGTACTGTCTAACTTTTTAGGTAGAGCAGAGATAGCGTTTCTATCTGCGTGCATAATGAGACGGGTGTACCAGGGTGTCGGTAAGTCCTCCTAGTTAAATTTTTATATCGAATTTATAGTCAGTTTTACCCGAAAGGTTAGACTGCGCAAGGTATTAGACTCGGCTTGGTTAAAAATGTGTGATCACATAATTTCTTAATTGGATAGGTAAACAAGTCAAATGGCTGGGTAGTGAATTACTGAAGGAACTCGGCATCATTGAGTACTCAGATGGATTTTGATTGATTTCGCATCGATAAAATTATTTGTTATTCATGATTGTTTGAGCAGTGGTAATAATAAGGTAAATCGACAAGACAGGCCAAAATACTCGATAGGCAAAGAATAGAATGATATAAACTAAAGGAGTTAAAAAATTGTGAGGAACAAAAAAATCTTCAATAAATTGTTAGTTGTTCTTGCGTTGATTTTACTACTTTTCAAAGCTACCTTCTCAAGTGCATCGGGAGTCATCGCTAATGAGTTTGTTGGATCAGATGTGTCCGAGACTGAAAAGTAGAATAAAAATAATGTAGTCAAAGGTGACAGAGGGCGAGCAGAAAACCATGAGGAAGTAGAGTAAAAAAGAGAAATAGATAACGCTTCCAGACAAAGTGTTGCTTGATATCGAAGCAAAACAGACAACAGTATCAGCAAACAGGTGAGGGAGAAGAAACCCTCACCTGTTTTTGTGGATCTGAGGTACACTTTGAATAAATAACCTTTACCCGCTAGTACATATGGGGACATAAAAACGTTACATCATTTTTTTAGTATCTGAAAATAGTATGGTGATGCAAATTAAGCCGCTAATACCAACTAATCCGTAGACAACTCTAGATAGAAAAGCATCCTGGCCGCCAAATAGTTCTGCGACTAAATCAAATTGAAACAAGCTGATTAAGCCCCAATTAATTGCGCCCACAATGACTAAGACTAATGCAATGTACTGTAATGTTCTCATGAAAATTAACTCCTTTATTTCTAGTTTTAACGCTGTGGATAAACGGGAAAATTGCTCGAAAATTAAACCATGTACTCAGCCGAATGGGTAAACCTTATTCGCAGTACGTACTCCCTATTTTGAGCATTAAAAGGCAGTTTTATGCAAAAACTTTTTGGAGTGATTAGCGTGCTAATTGTGACAAGTTTAGGGGAATAATAAAATTACTTATCTACTGGGGAGATAGAAATAAATGTACCATGAGACCGAGAAGCAAGCATCGATTCAGAGTTCATAGCAAAAAGGCAACGAGATGTCGTAAGGGATCACAATTAAAGTATTAGTGATTACGGCAAGCCAATTGCTGGATGTAGCATAATAATCTTTGCTATACACTGCCAGCCAGTCGCCATCATTACCGAAAATATAGGAGTAAGCTAACTGGTTACGATGATTTGGTATGTTTACACTGCTCTTTCGGATTGTTAGCGTATTTGGAAGATAATAACCAAAATGATCACCGAAATAATACAAAAAAGGCTCAAGATCAGGTTCTAGTTCACCTACAGTAACAGGAATCACCGCAGTTTTCCCGTTAGGAGTGCTGACTGTAATCGAAGCTGTTCCTACGCCACATACAGTCCATGTTCCATTCGTATCAATAGTAACGATAGCTGTATTACCCGTATACGTCACAGACTGATCAGCGGTTTCAGGCAATACAGTTGCTGTGACCGTAGCTGTTTCATTGACCATCGCTACGATATTATTTGTCGCAGTATCGCTGCCTTGTAAATCAATATCAAGGCGTGCTTGGGGTTCTTTATGAGTTACTCTTAAAATATTACCGTATTCAAATTTTGCTCCGTTGAAACTATTGATAAAAGAAGCAGGTGTACTAGTTCCTTTTTCAGAAGATGAAAGAACTGGAGTAGCAGTATCAGCTGCAGCATACAATTCCAGAGAAAAATACTGTGATGTGAAGTCATTGTTTACAACCTTCGTTTGATCATCACTTTTCACTCTAAATTCCTTCGCTTTATAGTCAAGCGACATCGTCGCAACATTCCAATCATCAGCGCCTTGATCTGATTTTTAATTAACTTTCCATTCCTATACTAGCACCAGTTCATCATAATAGTCCTCCATAATTTAATACTTATTGATTCTTTACTGACTACCCTCCCCTTATATCTACTAATCTAGGTATCGCGGGCCACCAAGGGAATTATCATTTGTACAGCATGCATTAGTAACTACATTAAATGAAAAACGCATGTCAAACAAACATATTTCACTATTTTTCGCTTAAAAAGGATTCAAACACCAAAAATGTTATTTAAATTTATGGTAAGTTCCAAATTGATATAATTGCAAAAAATATAATAGTCAATGAACACTCAACTTTATAAGAGCTAAATAGTTTCGAAGTATGAGGTGGGTTCTAAAGGAGTATCACAAGCAAGTTTTAGTAAGCAGATTCTTATTTAACCATCGACACGGGCAATAGAAAATAGCGAATTTTGGGACGAGAGTAAATGCTTGTGACAGAGAATACAGCAGTGGTTTTTTGGCAATAAGAAAAGGAAGACGAATGTAACGATATGTTCTGTAATTTTCCATTAATGTTAGTAAAGAAATCCGTTATGATATGAGGGAGAGGCCCCCTCTTGTTTTTGTGTTTCAAAATAATTCATTGCAAATAAATTGAAATAAAAGAGATTTACAATCTTTAATTTAAAAGATATACTAAATAATGGTATATATTATATTTTACTGGTTTATAAATATGATAATTATCCCCAGAATAAACTAGTTGAATACACAATCTAAAGAAAGGCGTTGTCTATTTTAAATGAGTAGGGCTCATTGTATATTTATTAAATATGGGGGATTTGAGGAGGCAAATTGGAAATGAAAAAGAATTATATCCTTGTTAGTTTATTGGTTGTTACTTTTGTTTTACCAGTGTTTTTTTCAAATTTGGTAGCCAATGCTGAAACACCTGTGGCTGCAAATAATGTTACTAAGTCGGATGAAACAGAAGTGTATATCCCTGATCCGGTTTTAGCTAGTAGGATTCGTAACCAATTGGAATTGGCACCTGATGCGGTTATAACTGAAGGTGATATGAAAGAACTGACGCATTTAAATGCAGCTTTTAGAGGTGTGACGGATATAACTGGGCTTGAATATGCTGTTAATTTGAAAAGGCTTACTCTGACAGGAAACGACATTCATGATATAACCCCGTTGACAAACCTGACGAATCTAACACATTTGTATATAGCTGAGAATGAAATTTCTGATCTGGGTCCATTAACGAATCTAACAAATTTGGTGGAGCTGGTTGCAAGTGCTAATCCAATTTCAGATTTGACACCATTAACGAACCTAACGAATCTAACAGGTCTCGCCCTCAGGTTATGTGATTTCACAGATGTGACGCCATTAGCAAATCTGACACAATTAGATCGGTTAACTATATCCGACAACCAAATTACAGATATTACACCGTTGGCTAATTTAACAAACCTGACAGAGCTATATATTAACGCCACCTATGTTAATGACATATCACCATTAGCAAACATGGTGAATTTAACGATCCTATCTTTAAATGACAACCAGATTGTTGATCTGACACCATTAGCAAACATGAAGGGTTTAAATACGTTACTTTTGGATAGAAACTTGATTGAAGATATAACACCGTTAACGGAGTTCACAAATTTAACTTCTCTATCTTTATCTCACAATAAACTAGAGGATCTGACGCCTCTAGCGAATATGAACTATTTAGCTGACCTACAACTGGGTTATAATCAGGTTGTTGACGTAACACCGTTGGCTAGTTTAACAAGTTTAGTAACGTTGAATTTGGAGGGGAATAATGTCTATGATATAAGTTCTTTACACAATGTATACGCTGCACATCCTGATATGGACCTAAATGTTGCCAGCCAAATTATCATTCCAGAAGAAGTGATGATTACCAATGGAGACATGGTGATACCTTATCCGCCAATTAAAGACATTAATGGTTCTCTCATTATGCCTAGTGGTTTTTCGGATAACGGGATCTATAATAGTGACGAGAATACTGTCACATGGACAGGATTACCTGATGGAGGCCACAATGCAATAGTTCAGTGGAATGATGGATTTGACGGTTCTGGAAACCAAATTTTCAGCGGTAGTGTCATACAATCCTATGTCAATACAATGACTGAGTTATAGTTGGTATGAACATAGACTTGTTTTCAGGCTGAGATAAGTTAGATCGGAAAAGCAAGAATTTGAAACGAGAAATGGTGAAAAGTGCACTGCTTGCTTCAAGCAATGCACGAAACCATTTTGAAGTTCTAATAATCTATCTCTTTAAAAGAAACCTTGTAGAAAATCATAAGAACTGATTTTTCTACAAGGTTTTTATTACAGCTTTCTTAAAGCCAAAGCTTATGGGACAATCTGCACTTGCACTGAATCAAGCACTTTGTTGGTTCCTACTTCATAAGTCGTGATTGTTGTGTACCCAAAGTTGTTTAGACTCATTAAAAAAGCATTGCCTTCACCGTAAGTAATTGAGCCTACATTTTGATTGCTGGAGGTAGCATAAAAATCCTTGTTATACATTGCCATCCGGTCACCTATACCAAGAATATATGAGAAAGCTACCTGGTTAGGATAATTTGGTATGTTTACACTGCTCATTGAGACTGTTATTTCATTTGTGATATAATACCAAAAACGATCACCAAAATAATACATAAAGCTATCATAATCTGGATCTAAGTCACTTACAGTAACAGGAATCACCGCAGTTTTCCCATTCGAGGTACTAACTGTAATCAATGCTGTTCCAGCGTGATTTGCCTTCCATTTTCCATAAGCATCAACAGTGACAACACTTGAATTACTGCTTGTATAGGTTACGGTCTGGTCAGCACCTGCTGGCAAAACACTTGCTTTGAGATCCCCTGTGCTACCCACTTTCGTATTAATTGATGTCGGGTTTACAGAGACAGCGGTTGGGTAAATAATCGCTGGTGTGATCGTCACAGCAATTGTTTCGGTAATCCCGTTAGGTGTTTGAACAGTAATCGTTGTCGTACCTGGTCCGACCGCAGTCCATTTTCCATAAGCATCAACGGTAACAACAGCTGTATTATTACTTGTATATGTCACAGACTGATTAGCAGTTTCAGGCAATACAGTTGCTGTGATCGTACCTGTTTCATTGGCCATTGCTGCGATAGTATTTGTATTTACAACAATATCTGTTGGCGCATTAGGGTCACTAATCTTCTTTAGACCCTCTTTTGTAATTTTATAGAATTGTTCTTTATTCTTTTTATTTGTCGCAGTATTGCTGCCTTGTAAATAAACATCAAGGCGTGTTTGCGGTTCTTTGTGGGTTACTCTTAAAATATCACCATATTCAAATTCTGCTCCGTTGAAAGTATTGACAAAAGAAGCAGGTGTAGCAGCTCCTTTGACAGAAGACGAAAGAACTGGTGTGGCAGGATCAGCTGCAGTATACAATTCTAGAGAAAAATACTGTGATGGGAAGTTGTCGTTTACAATCTTTGTTTGATCAGCACTATTCACTCTAAATTCCTTCGCTTTATGATCAAGTGAAACCGTCGCAGCGTTCCAATCATCAGCGCCTTGGAATACGATTGCCTTTTGTCCCTTTTCTTGTACCGTAACACCAACTGTTGTAGTAATATTATTAGACGTTTTCACTTTGATAGTCGTTGTACCGGGTGCTTTTGCAGTCCATTCTCCAGCCGCACTCACTGTAATGATGCTCTTATCATCACTTGTGTATGTGACTTCTTGATTGGTGTCTGCTGGTAAAACCGATGCTGTAATGACACCAGTATCATTGACTTCGGCAGTAATTTCTGTCGGGCTAGCGGTAATGCTAGTTGGCTTGTTTTCAACAGTAACATTGTACTGTGTACTATCACTTGCTACTGAGCCATTAACTGTACCTCTAACTGCTGGTGCATTGGTAATAACTGTTCCGTTCGATGCACTAGTGGGAACTGTAAATGGTTTTGTCACTGTTACCGTCTCGCTTGGTGTCAGAATTTGATCACTTCCCAGATTAACTAAATCACCATACATATTCACATGATAATCTGTCAGAATGACATCAGTAAGATTATCTGTGCCTGTGTTTGTAATTGTATAGGTATAGTTGATTGTTTGTCCGGCTGCTGGCGTAGTATCGTCAGCAGTGACACTAATACTGATTCCAGATGCCTTTACATCCTGTGCCATTGCACTAACTGGGATATTAACAAATACTAAACTGAAAACAAGCAAGACCATTGCTATTTTTCTAATTTGGTTTTTAATTAACTTTCCATTCTTTTTACTAGTATAGTTCTTCATAATAACTCCTCCATTTTTTAGTTGTTGATTTGCTGGAACCGTCCCCCTTTACATCTATTACTCTAGGTAATGACAACCCCATTAGGGGGTATGTCTATTTGTTCACATGCATGAGCAGCTATATAAATGCGCTAATCGCATGTAAAACAAATCATATTATACTATATTTTAACTTTAAAAGGTTTGAAATTCCAAAATAGCATTTTAAAGTATGCTCGATTCCTAGATGACGTAATTAAATGGAAATTTTAATAGTAGGTAAGCGTCGAGACTTTGTAACAACCAAATAGCCTCGAAATATGAGGATTTTCCTAAAAATATCTCAAGCAAATTTTCAGTGAGTGGTTCTTATTGAACGATCGATACGTAGACTAGAAAACAGCCAATCTTGGGCCAAGAATGAATGATTGGGTAAAATAGAACGTTAGAATTTTTTCAAAACTAGCAGTAAGACGTATGTAACACAATTTTCTTCTATAATTATCCATTGACGTTAGAAAAGAAATCCGTTACGATGACAGTACAACTTAAATATTCCTGTGAAGGGGAGTAGCTGCTACAATAAAGTCGTCATTACGGGGAAATTCCCTCGGCTTTATTGGCAATGAAATTCATTGTTAGCAAGACCTTTACTGAGGATAATCTCTTTGATTATCCTCAGTAAAGGTCTTTTTTGATGGATCTAACATAAAGATTTGGAGGAGAAATAATATGGAAGCAGATTTCTTAACAAGTTTACTTTCAATTGTCATGATTGACCTACTATTAGCTGGCGATAACGCAATTGTGATTGGGCTAGCAGCAAGAAGATTACCACAAGATCAACAGAAAAAGGTTATTATTTGGGGAACAGTTGGTGCCATTTTAGTACGTATTATCGCAACCCTGACCGTAGTGTGGCTATTAAAGATTCCAGGGCTTCTGCTTGGTGGAGGAATCCTTTTAATCTGGATTGCTTACAAACTTATTGGAGAAGAAAAGGAACATAACACGGAAGCAAGCTCATCATTTTGGGGCGCGATTCGTACCATTATTATTGCAGATGCAATCATGGGGTTAGATAATGTACTGGCTGTTGCGGGCGCTGCACACGGAGACTTTCTTTTAGTAGTGATTGGTTTATTAATTTCTGTACCAATTATGGTATGGGGAAGCCAAAAGATATTAAAAGCAACTGATCGTTATCCTTGGTTGATCACTGCTGGTGGTGCAGTGATTGCCTGGACTGCAGCAAAAATGATTGTTGATGAACCGTTTGTAGAAGCATTTTTTGAAAATGGATTCATCAAGTATGGCTTTGAAATCCTTGTTGTAGTGGCAGTGGTTTATTTGGGAACAAGAAGTAAAAGAAAAGCCAAAGAAAATGAAAAAACACCAGAAGTTTCGTGAGGTTTGATTAAGAGATTGTTATAGATAAAAATGGAGCATGGGTCATTATTAAAATGACTGCATGCTCCATTTCCTAATGCTAGGGCGAACAAGTCTACCTAATAATAATATTCAACTGTACTATTAAGAAATCCTGTTTACGAATTACGAAAGAAATAACTTGAAAATTAAATTCCAGTCAAAGTTTGTAAAAAAAATATTTTCGGTAAAACTAAAATTCGATTTTAGTTTTACCGAGATGAATTAAAGTGTATTGTGAAAAAATAGCCTAGACGGAAAGTTTAAGTGAATCAAATATGCCCAAGTTTACCGCCATTCTCTCTGTTCCCAGAAACTTTCTGATTAAGCCTCACCATCATCACAAATAACAATATGGCAAAGACGAAAAGAAATGCAGGGTACAAGCTCATACTGAAATGGCTGGTTGTTAAACCAAATACTAGCGGCATGAAAGCAGAGCCGATATAGGCACAGGCCATTTGCACACCGATAATGGCTTGCGAATTATTGGCACCGAAATTGTCAGGTGTAGAATGAATGATTGCCGGATAGATCGGCGCAGAACCAAGTCCGATAATCAGTAATCCACTTAAACAAAGCCAGTCTGTTGAGACTGGTAGCCAAATCGCAACAATGCCGATCAATTGAATTGATATGCCAATTGTGATCATTCTTCGATTACCAATTTTGTTGGCAACAAAACCCGATACAAACCGGCCGAAAGTGATTCCAAGATAGAAAAGGGCAGCAGCAATAGTCGCGGTCTCGTTACTAATCCCTTTTTCAAAAACAAGATAACTTGCGGCCCATAGACCTGCTATAGCTTCGAGTGTACAGTATCCAAAAAATGCTACTAGAACATCCTTCACACCTTTTATTCGAAGAATCTGTGATAACCCTAGCACTGGGGCATGTTTCTCCTCGTTTTGAAGGCTGTTTTTCTGCTGTCTCCATAGTGGTAAACTAGCAAAGATAATGACAAACAAAACAACTTGAATCAGCGCGACTGTCCGATATCCGTTATCCCATCCCAATCCATTTGTCAATGAGTAGCCCATAATATACGGACTGATCGAAGCACCGACACCCCAAAAGCAGTGAAGCCAGTTCATATGGCGCGGTGCATAATGGACTGCAACAAAGTTGTTTAGCGCTGCATCGACTGCCCCGGCACCAAGTCCATAAGGGATTGCCCAAAGGCAGAGCATCCAAAAGGATCCGGAAATTGAAAAACCGAACAGTGCAATGCTTGTCAAAAGCACACTAGCCGCTGTGACAATCCCTGCACCTAATTTCTTTGTTAGTCGATCTGAAAGTAAACTTGAAATGATTGTACCAACTGAAATAATCATTGTGATAATCCCAGCGTAGGATAATGGAACAGCCATTTGTCCCTGCATTGTCGGCCACGCAGAACCTAATAATGAATCAGGAAGGCCCAGACTGATAAAAGATAAATACATAAGTGCAAGTAGTAATGAGTACATATTTTCTCTCCCAAAAAGTTTTTTCATTATTATACCAGAAATTAGTCTGAAGTTTTTCAAAGAAAATGGTTGTCCCTTTAATCAGGTAGACCTCTATTAGGCTTTTGATGATATAATTTTCTTTGCACGAGATTTTTGAAAGGAATTAATCAATGATGAAACAAGTATTTGTTTGTGAAAAACCAAGTCAGGCGAAGGCATTAGCTGAAGCGCTTAGTACGAAGTTTTTAAATAGAGAAGGTTACTACGAAGGGCAAGATGGCAAAATTTTCACCTATGCCTTTGGGCATCTAGTGACATGTGAAATGGATCAAAGTAAGTTAGGATGGCGCGTTGACACAAACACTTTACCCTTTTTCATGCCAAATATTCCTTTAACCGTTATTGATGATGCAGGTGTAAAAAAACAATATAAGATCATCGTTTCATTAATGAATGCTGCGGATATTGTCTACATTTCCACGGATGCGGGCCGGGAAGGGGAGCATATATTCAGAAAGATCTATCAGCTTAGTGGTATTAATAAGCAATTGAAACGACTGTGGATGCAAGACATGACCAAGGAAGGCATTTTAAAGTCTTACCACGGTGCAAAAGATGGCGCTGAATATGAACCATTGGCAACTGCTGGTCGTCTTCGCGAGGAATCTGATATGCTCATCGGATTTAATTCTACAATATTACTGAGCAAACTAAGCGGAAGCGGTAAGCCGCTTTCATTAGGACGCGTGCAAACACCAACTTTAGCGATGATTGTGCGGAGAGATTTTTTAATTGATCACTTTGCAAAACAGCAGTTTTATACAATTGTCGCTGACAAATTTGAGCTTGTACTCGACGAGAAGTTAACAAAAGATCAAGCAGAGAAAATCAAAGAGCAGTTAAAATATAATCGTAGTGAAATAAAGATCGTAAGAAAAAAGATTGAAGAAAAGCCACCGAAACTGTTTGACTTGACGCAGTTACAAGTGCATATGAATAAGAATAAAGGCTGGAGTGCAGAAGTTACATTAAAACTGACACAGTCTCTATATGAAAAAAAGTTGGTCACGTATCCTCGGACAAGTTCTCAATACTTAGCGAATGCTAGTGAGTTGCCACAATTACTAAAAGCGCATTCTCATAACGTTTGGGTGCAGAAGATACAAGTAAATGGTTATCAGATAGAGAAATCCTTTGTAAATCCTACTAAAGTGACAGATCACGAGGCCATTATCATTACAAAAGAAAAACCTGGCCATCTAAATGAGCAAGAAAAAGCACTTTATCACGTGATACTGACCAGATTCCTATCTGCTTTTTATCCAGTGTGTTTGAAAGAAAAAATAACAGCTTCCTTTACTGATAGTGAATATCTGTTTAATGCCAATGAAACAGTCATTAGAGAATTAGGTTGGCGAGAGCTCAGTGGTGAATCAATTGGCAAATCCGTCATAGATACGATCAAAATAACGGATGTTGGTGGTTATGAAATTTTGGAAAAAGAGACGAAACCGCCACAACGGTACACCGAAGCGACTTTGCTACAGGACATGAAAAACGCTGGTAAGTTTCTAGAAGAAGCAGGCGATAAGAAGCTGATGAAACAGGTAGAGGGGATTGGAACACCAGCAACGAGAGCCAGCATTATCGAGTTACTAATGAAGCGGACATTTATCGAACGAAAAGGGAAAACAGTGATTGCCACTGAACTAGGGAAAGCCATTATTAATATGATGCCAGAACAATTTTCCCTCTATAGTCCTAAACTGACTGCGGAATTTGAAACGATGCTGCTGCAAATAGAAAAAGGTCAGCTAGATGAAGAGATCTTCTATGAACAATTAGATACGTTGATCAAACAAATCTCAAGTGAGATTCGCTCGAGTGTCAAAGTGATTGGTTCATCAACAAAAGAAATAATTGCTATGTGTCCAGTTTGTAATCGGCCAATTTATGAAAACTCAAAAGCCTATGGATGTAGTGGATATCGGGAAGGTTGCAAGATCACTTTATGGAAGAATGGGCTTGATAAACTAGGAAAGAAGAATATTACGATAAAAGAAGCAAAAGCGCTTCTGGCTGGGAATGTGATCAAGGTGAAGCTTGAGAGCAGGTCCGGGACTCCATATGAAAGAGATGTCAAATTTAATTTGGATAATAATTGGGTTGTATTTGCCGAGAAATAGATTACCCAATTTGAAAAGAAAGCTTTTGAAGTTGGAACAAACAAGCGGGTTGCCAAATAGAATAGAGAGTACGATAAGTTCGAAGATACAGTCTCGCGATGGTCCCCGCGTCTATATGTTCTGCCTACTCATTTCAACAGAATTTTGGATCGTTAAGTTCAGACCCGAATACAAGGTGCGGTGGATCTTCTGAGCAAATCCACTCGAGAGGCTGACTGTATCGCCGAATCTATCGTTCAAGTACTTTGAAATTAATATCAAATGGGAAGGATAGAAAAAATGGCAATCATCAATGGTGAGGAATTTATCAATCGTTTGAATCAGTTAGAAAATGAAATATGGCTATCCGGACAGCAAGTTACTGGGAAGCTCTCGCAACATCCCGCTTTTAACGGAATTCTAAGATCAAAGGCATCTCTTTACGATTTGCAAAATGACCCTGCGGTGAGAGAAGGAATGACCTTTCGAATATTAGAGACAGATGAGCGGATTGGTCTTTCTTTTTTACAACCGAAAACGGTCCAGGACTTGAAGCGAAGAAGAAAAATGATCGCATGCTGGGCAAAGCAAACGCATGGACTGATGGGCAGAAGTCCGGACTACATGAACACGGCTATTATGAGTTTCGCAGCTTCAAAGCGCCAACTAGAAGGCAAGAAAAACTGTTTTCCCGAAAATCTAGAATCTCTTTATCAAAGAGCTTGTAAGGAAGATCTCTCTTTTACCCATAGCTTTATTGCCCCGCAAGTCAATCGTTCCCAAACGTATCTAGGAAAATCTGAAAAACCAATTTCGGCAAAGATTGTCGATAGAAATGAACAAGGCATAGTGATAACTGGTGCTCGATTACTTGCCACACAAGGTGGTTTAACGGACGAAATACTGGTTATTTCCACTCCTAGACTGGTTATTGATTCCAATGAGGCTTTCGGTTTTTCTATTCCTTCAAATTCAAAAGGGTTAAAATTTATCTGCCGGGAATCCTTTGTCGGTGGAGAATCCTCATTTGATTACCCACTCAGTTCTAGTTATGATGAAATGGATTCAGTTGTTGTATTTGATCATGTTTTGGTGCCATGGAACCGAGTGTTTTTTTACGATATTCCAGAAGTAGCGACCGATTTTATGAATCAAAGCTCTTTTCAAACCTTTGCTTATCACCAAGTAGTGACAAGACAGATCGCCAAAACGGAGTTTGTACTTGGCATAGCTGAGCTCTTAATAGAAACAATTCGGGTTAGCGAATACCCCCATATACAAGAAAAAATGACTGAAATGATTGTTGGGCTTGAAACTTTAAAGGCACTGGTCGAGAAATCTGAAAATGATGCTAAACTGGATGAATGGGGTTTTATGCGGCCTAGCCGAGTTCCTCTGCAAGTGGCAAGTAATATCTTCCCGAAAATCTATCCTCGCTTTTGCGAAATCATTCAACTCATTGGGGCAAGCGGCATGATTTCTCTCCCAACTGAAATAGACTTTGCTTCTCCCTATTTAAGACCAGACTTAGACCAGTACCTACAAGCTACGAATAAATCGGCATTCGACCGCGTTAAATTGTTTCGTCTAGCATGGGATATGACGATGAGCTCATTTGGCACAAGGCAAATACAATATGAGCGCTATTTCTTTGGAGATCCTGTGCGATTAGCTAGTGCGCTGTATCATCACTATCCTACGGAAGATTTGGTTGCGGACGTGAATCAGTTTTTAGGGTTTGGGAATGAACCCTATTGAAATATTTTATGCTATTTTGATGAAACATGGGGCGAAGTCCCGATGTTTTTTATTTATAGAAATTAAAAAGAAATATTGTTGTAGCCCTTCTTTTTAAGAAAGTTCCTGCAAACCCATTTAACATTCTACGAGAAACTTGTCACCTTATATCTATTCTGAGGAACATAATAAGAGGCTAGGAGAAAAATTTCCCAGCCCCATTGACAAGTATAATAATCAGATCTGTAACTTGAATCAACATATTTAAAAGTAAAGATTTATCTATAGATCAAACTTTCAGCTAAATTAAATATTTCTCGTGAACTTTGTTCTAAATCATGAATCAGCTATCGCCGTCAAGGCAATCCTTCGAATAACCGCATCATCCATAGGCGGATTGTGCAAGCCCGCACGAACATCACGATAATAACGCTGAAGAGGGCAACTCTCCTTAAGGCTCTGTGCACCAACAATTCGCATCGATTTATCAACAATCTCAATAGCGGAATTTGTCACTTGATATTTCACAGCACCAAGTGTCTCAGCCAGATATTGCTGCTCAGCAGGCGTATCATACGCTTGTGCGACGCTATAAAGAAAGTGGCGCATTTGGATTAAAGATAAATCAATCTCTCCGATCAACTGTTGGATATGTGGTAGGTTACTAATTGTTTGGTTCAGGCTATTTGGCGCATATGATTTCGCAAATTCTACTGCGTAGTCACGAGCCGCCTGAGCAATTCCAAGATAACAAGCTGGAATGTGGAGTAGCCAGCCATTTTCTCGCTTCTTTTCTGCTGCGTTTCGGACTTCAACAAGCATTGTGTTATCCACTTTCACATTATCTAGTATAAGGTCTTGACTAGAGGTGCCCCGCATCGAAACCACATGCCAAGTATCTTCAATAGTTAGTCCTCTTAAGTCCTTATGTAACAGGAAAAACCCAATTGCCTGCGCATCTTCGATCCATGCAGAAGTGAGAAAGTACGACAGCATTGGCGCCATCGTTGTAAAGGTTTTCCGCCCAGAAATATGCCAATAATCATTCGACTTGATGGCAACTGTTTCGGGTCTGCCACCACGTGTAGGACTCCCGGTCTGTGCTTCTGTTGCAGCGCGATTAATGAGTGCACCTTTCTGTACTTCCTCCGCTAACAATTCAAGCTGACTGCTACGCCATAAATTGGTCTCAAAAATATCACCGATACTGCTCAAATGCCAGCCAATTGCTAAAGCAGTGGCAGCGTCTAAACGAGCTAGTGTTTCTTGAAAAAGAACCATATCGTAAACGCCAATTCCCGCCCCGCCATATGCCTTAGGAAGTGTTAACGCAGAGTAACCGTTGTCAATTAGTTTTTCAAGATTTGCTGTAGCAAACTGTGATGTTTCATCTGCCGAGCGGGCACCTGTCATAAAAGTTTCCTTATCTCTAACTAGCGCTTCAATCCAATTTTTTTGGAATGTCGTTTTTACAAATAGATTATTCATCATTTCATCTCATCTCCAAAGTCTGGTTGTCGGATCCATCTATGAGGCAAAGCCTTGCTGATAAAAATAGACACTGGTAGTTTGGGAAGTTAGTCATATTATACAACTGATTGAGAAAAAAATCTCTACGCATAAGCCATCAATATAAGAATAGAAATTTGTGAGGTATGTATGAGTTGCTAGGAGTCACAACGATCCCTAATGTTGAAATAGTCATTGTTATGATTAAATTAGTTTATTCGCATGCTATTTAGATAGAAGAATGATAAGAAAAAATGGATTTAAACGAGGGTGTCATTTAGAAAAATGTATGCAAGCTAGCTGAGGAACCCGTCCAAAAAAGAAAATTTCATTGTTTACACTGCGTTTACTTTCCGTTTACGGTCCGTTTAACTTCATGCATTAGAATAATGACTGTATTCGAAATAGAGAAGGAGCAAATCTTCAAAGTGGATCAATTTTTAAAAAGCAATTATCATTTAATGATATTCAGTTCAAGTAAGGGGAGATTGAAATGGAAAATGTAAAGCAAATACGTAACATCGCTGAAAAGGAAGAATGGGCAATTGAGGCGAAGGGGCTTGTCAAAACCTTTGGCAGTAACCGCGCGATTGATGGTGTTGACCTTAAGGTGAAAAAAGGAACAATTTATGGTGTTCTTGGTCCTAATGGGGCAGGGAAAACAACGGCTATCAGAATGCTTGCAACACTGATTCGTGCAGATGAGGGCACTGCAAAAATTTTCGGCTATGATATAGATAAACAAGCACAAATTGTCCGCCAACTAATCGGGGTAACTGGGCAGTATGCATCCGTCGACGAAACGCTGAGTGCGACTGAAAATCTTGTCATTTTCTCAAGGTTACTTGGTCTGGGACGAGCAGAGGCGAAAAAGAAGGCGAGCGATTTATTAGAAGAATTCGGTCTAACAGAAGCAGCCAAGCGCCCATTAAAGAATTTCTCAGGTGGTATGCGCCGCCGCTTAGATTTAGCAGCCAGCTTGATTACCCAGCCGCCACTGATTTTCCTAGATGAGCCAACAACAGGGCTAGACCCAAGAACACGTAATCAAATGTGGGAGACGATTCGTCGCCTTGTCGACAATGGATCAACGATTCTTTTGACGACACAGTACCTGAATGAAGCGGATGAACTAGCAGATCGAATTGCTGTCATTGACCATGGTAAGGTGGTGGCTGAAGGAACTGCAGACGAACTAAAATCCTCCATTGGCAACTCATCATTGCAATTAAAAATACAAGATGCGAAAGACATTGTCCGTGCACGAGAAGCAATTGAGCGCGTACTGAAGGTTCAATCAACGCTATCATCAGAAGGCGGCACAATTATTGCACCAATGGCAGATGCGAATAAAGTTACTGATTTATTAATCACACTGCGTGAAGCTGAGATTCAACTTGCTGAACTAAGCGTTCAAAAACCAACCCTAGATGAAGTTTTCTTAAATCTGACCGGTGATGCCGGAGAAGCAACCAAATCATCTGATTCAGCTGATTTGGTGGAGGTGAGCATATGACAACCACAACAAATTCAATCACAAATCGTAAGCTGAAAAATAACACGAGCCTAGGACAGACGATCAGAAACTCTTTTACGATGGCTTACCGAGGTATATTAAAGATCAAGCGAACACCAGAACAATTATTTGATGTAACGCTTCAGCCAATCATTTTCACCGTCATGTTTACTTATATTTTTGGTGGTGCCATCGCTGGTGATGTCCAAAGTTATCTACCAATCATTATTCCTGGTATTCTCGTCCAAACCGTGATATCAACCTCGATCGTCACTGGGGTCCAACTTCGTGAGGATATGGATAAAGGGGTATTCGACCGATTCAAGTCGCTGCCAATTGCTCGGATTGCGCCGCTAGCTGGCGCATTGATGGCTGATACCATTCGCTATGCCATCGCAACAGTGCTGACATTTGTTATGGGCTATATCATGGGCTATCGACCAGATGCTGGATTCGAATATGTTATCCTTGCTGGGCTCTTAGTCATCGTTTGCTCATGGGCAATTAGCTGGATTTTCGCATTCTTTGGTGTGATTGCTCGTTCAGCTTCCAGTGTTCAAGGAATTTCAATGCTCGTCTTATTCCCGCTCACGTTCTTGTCAAATGCATTCGTACCAGTTGACACAATGCCTGATTGGCTTCAGTGGTTTGTCAATGTGAACCCTGTTTCGCACCTAGTCACAGCGGTTAGAGAGCTTACCATGAGTGGAACAATTGGTAGCGATTTTGCCATCTCTCTACTTGGCGCAGCGGTGATTGTGGCTATTTTCGCACCACTGACAGTGAAAGCATACATGCGTAGGGCTTAAACATAGATATTTGGTAAAATTAATTTCGGATTGCGGTTCTCATCGCAATCTGGTTTTTCATTTAAATTCCTTGGTGGATTTACGGAATCAGAGAAATTATACAAATTTAAAATCCTTTCGATATGAGTAGTTACTTATGCCGAAAGGATTAATGTTATGTCTTCAAAAGCATATTTTGCAATGACGTCTAGTCTTGCGTATCTAAAATAGTGTCAATTCGTGCTTTTAGTGCACCAAGTTTATCAGCCACAGCGTCAAGCTTTTTCCTCTTATCTTCAACGAGTTGGATCTGCCTGTTGATTGTCTTCTCAATTGCCTGTAGTTTCTGGGTGCTCTGTCTTGATCTTTTTCCTGCTGATGGTCTTTTTATGCTTGTGGACCACTATAAACATCTAATCTTACTTCAGTGTATCTAATAAAATTTGAGTTTTATTGCTATTTTTTCATTCTATTTACATATAAAGACAAGGATTCTGACTCACTTCTTTTGAATTTATAGTTATCCTTGCCAAATGAAATGCAGCCAGTTTAAACTTTGTATTGAACAGAGTTAAATCCTTTCATTTGCTTATTTTTGATTAATAGTATCTCAGTTTTTAATCGACATTGTTTGCTAAGATATGTATAATTACGATATGTATTCAAATAGGGGTTGATATTTTTTGAAAGTATCGTATTTTGTAATCAGTGAAACATCTATGCAGGGCAAAAATGGGACAACTATAATAATGAATCCATTGAGTAATATTTTAGTTT
Organism: Caryophanales bacterium; assembly: GCA_031554185.1. GTDB lineage: Bacteria > Bacillota > Bacilli > JARBTR01 > JARBTR01 > JAVBKE01. Next base: position 10,013 of record JAVBKE010000007.1, on the reverse strand, counting down.
CTGATCTACCCTTCAAGGTTGAAATGACTATTAGTATGGGAATAATTGATTTTAACGTTGATGAGTACACTCCGTTCAGACTTTCTATAGAAGGTGAAAACGGTGGGATCGTATTAGATCACTTTCCACCAGTAGAAATACCTGAACAAGTTCTTAGGAATGCATTTCAGAAAAGATTGGACATTAGCTTAGCTCTTGACCTGAAAGATGTAATTTTCAGTGAGTGTGGTAATTATATGTTTCGAATTAAAATGGATAAAAAGGAGATTGCAGCATTCCCTTTTAAGGTATCTAAGGAGGCTGTAGAAAGATGAGTAATTGGTCATCTGTAATAGAGAATAAGCCAATGGTTCAAAAATCAAAGTCAAAAGTTGTTAATATTCATGAGGAATTGGGGTATAATAAAGGGAGAGAAGAAAAGGAAGGTGGTCTCATGGACGAATCGACCAAAATAATTCTTAACAGAATCGACCAAGATATTCGAGATCATAAAGCAGAGGTTCGTTTTGATGCCAAGGAGCGAGAAGAGCGATTTACTAATCTAGTTCTGGAAATCAAAGCAGAGGCAAAAGAGCGAGAGGAACGAGCTATGCTAGATGCCAAGGAACGTGAAGAGAGAACCGCAGCATTATTAGCAGATATTAGATCTGATACAAAGGCAGCGACTAAGCATATTCAAGTTCTATCTATTACAACAATTTTAAGTATTGTGGCTATATTTGTTGCAATTGTGACACTAGTGTTTACAATGCAATAACAAATGCTATATACTTTGAACAAAACCATCTCGAAAGAGATGGTTTTGTTGCGCACATAGGCAATATTTTGAAAGAATTAAAAGAGGATAACGTTTATGGATCATCTCTAATCCAATATCTTAATTTTGTTAAGTATTCGTGAGTGTTTGAATTGAGTTTGTGGATAAGTGTGAATAAATCTGGAGAATATTCATGAAATTCAACTAGTGAATATAGCTCTTGCCCATTAAATAGAGATAATTTGGTACGAAATGTTGCTGACAGAATTCAAGTTTGGAGCATTATTGTTTATTCAACAGAAGCGATCTTGTTTGAATTTCGATGCAATATATTGTATGAAGAGCCCGATGTAATTAGTATAGAAAATGATTCTAAGGTTTCGGATTATAAGAGCCTGCCATAATAGACGATAGCATTATTGAAAGTTATCTAGATAATGCTCTTCTATGAAGTTTGTTCCATAATTTTTAAATTGAGAGATAGCAATTGTAATGTTAAAGACCATGAGCTTTGGCGAAAATAGTTACACTAAAAACACCGTAAAACCGTTGTTTCTGCAATTATAAGCAACTACTTTCGCCATTACCGGATCGAAACGGAGTGTGCTACCATTGGATAGCAAAATGTTTGGAGAAACTATGGTATTGGTTTCGTTTTAAAAATGTGCCCAAGATACTACCTCAAATCCAAAAAAATTAGTCTTTACTTCCACTCGGCAATTGCAAAATTTAAATAAGGTTTTTCCGTTTCTGCATCAATCAATCTAAAGTGAATTTTATTTTCGCCCATTTTCCATATTTGTGTTTTGACTGTTGCGCCAGGTAGAAGCGAGTTCGTGATACGTGTTTTAAAACGAGTTAATCTTTCTGGCTCACTAGGAATTAATGTATTGATAATATGACGGCAGGAAACACCCGCAAAACTAATTGCATGGAGAATCGGACGCGGTTGTCCGTTTGTTGCAGCATATTCCCAATCTACATGTTGTGGGTGATAATCACCAGACAAACGATAGATAAGCGCTTGGTTTTCAGGAATAGATTCAGTGACTTCGAAATCAGGTGCGCGTTCAGGAATTTCAACAATATCTTTCGGCGCTTTAGACCCGCCCCAGCCGCCATCATAAATTAAACAATCCCAGCTTTCGTTTGTAAACAGCTTATTGCCTGCTTCATCATAGGTTGTACCAATATGCTGTGCAAGTAGCCCTTTTCCTTCACCTCTGTCATATAAGCCTTGTAAAACAACAGAAGTATTTAGTTTTCCGCTATACTTTGCATCAAGTGGTTGATGAATTTGCAGATCAAATCCCCAATGTAATGATCCAGCATAGTTATAGCCATAATCAATCGTTTTTGTTACTTCACTATCAACGATAGGCATTGCATAGTACATTGGCAGTACTTTTAAATCCTTTTCGTAAACATATTGCAAGTCAGTTTTTCCGTCAAACCCTGCGCCGCACCCAAGACCAAAGAGAATACTTTCTCTAAAATTAAAATCATTTACAAATGGTCCGAATGTTTGTCCTACCATTTCTGTTTTGATTCTTGCCATAATAAATCCACTCCTTTAATTTTTATCGCTATTTTTTAAAAAATATCGTGACTATGAATTAAGTGTGTCTGAAGAAGTGTTGTCCAAATAGTAAGACATAGATAAATCTTTTTCAGACTGCCCAAATCTACTTCAACATTTTCTTTCTAACTTTAAATGTGCCGTTTTTCGGAAGGCTTTTCCACATTTCTATGAAGGATGGAATTTTGAACTTTGCTAAGGTTTCCTCGCAGTAGACCAATATCTCATCAATTGTCAGTTGTTCGCCGTTTCCTAAGACAACAAATGCTTTTACTGCTTGATCGCGAACTGGATCGGGTACCCCTATGACTGCTGCCTCTGCAATTTTGGGATGAGCCATTAGAACTTCTTCTATTTCTGTTGTTGAAATATTCTCACCACATCTTTTGATCATGTTCTCTTTGCGATCAAAAAAGAAGTACCAGCCGGATTCATCTATGTACCCTTTATCCCCAGTTCGAAGCCAGCCATCCGCACTTAAAGTTCGCTCAGTTGCTTCTGGATCTTTATAGTATTCTTTCATGAGTGTTCTTCCAGGAACGCCCTTGATGCAAATCTCACCAATCGTATTTGGCGGCAATTCTTTACCATCTTTGTCTGCAATCTTTGCTTCATACGTTAAACCTGGTCGCCCAATTGAAGGCCATCTTCTTTCCCCAAAAGGACAATCACCTATCGCACCTACTAAGGACTCTGTTAAGCCATAAGAATTGAAAAGACGAATATGAAAGCGTGTTTCAAATAATGTTTTTTCTTCCGGTGTAATGTTCATATAAAAGAAAACTTCCCTAAGAGAATGGTTTTCTTCTCCCTCACTTATCGGCTGTGCCAAAAGGGTACGGATCATCATCGGTATACATTCTGTGATGGTTGCACGAAGCGTGCAAACTGTTTTCCAAAAAGATCGTGCACTATACTTCTCAAGCAAAATGAGTGTTGCACCAGCAGTTAAAACCGGCATCAGTGTACATAATTGAAAGTCTACATGAAAAGAAGGCATCATGTTTAAATATCGATCATCTTTTCGCATAGAAAGCTGCCATGCAGTATAAACGCCTGAAAAAAGTAAGTTGCAATGGGTTATGACTACACCTTTTGGCATTGAAGTTGTTCCTGAAGTGAATAGAATTTCAACTGGATCTTCACTACTGATTGGTCTTACTTCTTGTAGCTCAGTTGGTTGCTTGCTCATTTCTCTCGTAAAGCACAGCGCATCAGAAATTGTTTCATCTGTTCTTGCTACTAATTTATGTTTGAATGAATAGGCCTTTTTCCCATTGTAAATATGTTGAAATTCTTTTTGAAAAATAGCAACCGACACTGTGCATTTTTCAAAAGCGTATAAACACTCTCGTTCAGAGTAGTGTGTATTAATCGGAACCATAATCGCGCCAATCTTCGCTAATGCAAAAAGACAGATGATTGCTTCTGCGCAGTTACTAAGATGAACAGAAACGCGATCACCTTTTTTTACACCCAGCCCAATCAATAAATTCGCAGCCTGATTGATTTTTAGATTGAATTGAGGATAAGAATAACTGACAGTGATATTTTTGGAATCAAGAAAAAACAACGTTTCTTCTCCATTGCTTTCTCTAGCTAAATCATCCCAAAAATCGCGCAGATTTTTTTCACCGATCGTGTCACTCATGTAATCGCCCCCCTAGACATCAAACTGTTTTTATCCAAATCGAAATTCTACACCCATTGCCCCTTGTGGATATTCCCATTTTTTAATAATGGTACCCGTACACAGTAATCTACATGTACCGCACTCCAAACATCCGGCGTAGTCAAAGGAAAGCGATTGATCTGCGTTTAATCGATACAAGCCTGCAGGGCAAGCGTTAACGAGTTTCATCTTTTCCTTTCGATCTGGATAGTTTGGGTTAATTTCGATATGCGGATTGTGCTCATCAACAAAGAACTTATTTACGCCTAATTTCTCGTCAATTGACATACTCATAGAGATCTTCCTCCCCTTAGCCCATCCTTGATTAGATTCATCATGCCGACCTTCTTCATGTGGCGGATCATTTTTTTGCGCATTGGTACTGCCGGAGTCCCATCTACCACAAACATGTCCGCTAATACATCAGCAGCAAGTTGTGGATATTGATTAAAAATACGTGGATTTTCCATGAATTCTGGAAACTTGCTATACAACGCCAAATCTTTCATGACATTGCTCTCGTCAAGTTGTTTCTTGTAAACACTTAGCCCAGTTTCGCTAAAATCATTTTTCTCTTTTGCTGCGATGACAGCTTTAGCCGCCATTTCACCAGAAGAGATCGCCAAATCCATTCCTCGAACCATATAGCCAATGTTGAGGCAAAATCCAGCAGCATCGCCCACAATTAAGTAGCCATCTCCTACTAGTTTTGGAACAACTGCTAGACCAGCTTCAGGGACGACGTGTCCACTTCTTTCAACCAGTTTCCCATCTTTGATAAGTGGTGCCACTTCGGGATGATTGCAAAAATCTACAAACATTTCTTCGATGGTTTTGTCGCTTTCTTCTACATGCCCTAGTCCCAGAACAAGCCCAACTGATAAACTGCTCTTATTCGTGTAGATGAATCCACCGCCCATATTCCCGTTTGTAGGCGATCCTGCATATAGATAAGCGGCACCTTCATTTCCAGAAAGACCAAAACGATCTTCGATGATACTTTCTGAGAGTTGATAAACTTCTTTTACACCTACGGCAACTTGATGAGGTTGAGCCATTTTTTTAAGTCCTGCTTTTTCTGCAAGAACTGAGTTCACACCTTCTGCAATGATGACAACTTCTGCCTTCATTTCTTCACCAGCGCAAACAACGCCTGTGACTATACCATTTTCAACAATGAGTTCGTCCACTTTAATTCCGGTTGCTGCAATCGCGCCTGCTTCCTCTGCTTTCTCAAACAACCATCTATCAAATTCGCTACGTAATACGACATAAGAATCTTTGCCTTTTTCAGCTAACCTTGGCGAGCGAAACTCGATTGAAACGGCATCTTGGTTGGTCATCATACTAATGCGTTCTTTAGTGACGCTTCTTTCTACGGGCGCTTCCTCAGCAAAGTGAGGAAAAAGTTTCTCTAAACTGTGGGCATAAATACGACCGCCCGTCATGTTTTTAGAACCACCGTAATTTCCTCGCTCAACTAGAAGAACATTTAACCCTTCTTTTGCCATCACATAGGCAGCAGTTGACCCTGCTAAGCCTCCACCAACGACGATGGCATCAAATTTTTCCTCGCTCAACTTTTTCACCCCTCAATTTTCTTCAATCAAAACCATTCTGAAAGACTATAATTTTTCAATGATTTGAGGTAAAACAACGTTCAAATCAGCAACTAAACCATAGTCTACATTTTTGAAGATTGGCGCATTTTTATCTTTATTGATAGCAATGATGATTTTAGAAGGGTTAACACCAACCATGTGCTGAATCTGTCCGGAAATTCCAAGTGCAACGTAAACCTCTGGCTTTAACATAATACCAGAAACACCTACATAGCGTTCTTTCGGCATCCACTTCTCACCTTCAGCAACAGGGCGGGTACAAGCCGTTTCTGCACCTATTTCACTGGCGAAATCTTCACCCATTGTTAGAGATTCTTGCTTAGCAAAGCCGCGTCCAAAGCCAACAACTTTCTTAGCAGTTGCTAAATGAATGATCTCTCCTTGTTTTGCCCTTGTTTCGACAATGCGAACGCGAGATGTTTCGGGGGCTACTGCCATTTCAACGATATTGCCCGCACCAGCTGTGACACCAGGAGCAAATACACCTGAGCCAACCGTGACAACAACTGAATCGGAAAGAACTTTTTCTTTTCTGAATGCGACGCCGCCATAAACCATATGTTCAACTATGATTCCTTCATCAATTGTTGGTGCTGAAGACATATTGGCAATCAAGGCTGTGCCAAGAATTGCAGCGATTTTACCAGCGATTAATTTACCAGCAGTTGATGCATGTATCATAATCAATTGAGCATTTTCATCGCATAGCAATTTAGCGATGGTTTTTGAAGCTGATTCCATCATGACTTGTGCCTGATTTGGAATGAGATAGACTTGATCTGCACCGCTAGCTGCCGCTGCTTTTGCTTCTTCTTGTCCACCAAACAGGACAATGGATACTTTGTTTCCTAATTGACGGCCACCACCGCAAAGTTCAGCAATTGAACTTCCCTGATCTGTAATGACCCAAACATTGTTTAAACCCATTTAACTCACCTCTTTTAATTTATTTCAATTCTTTACTAATCAGTTTTACAAATTCATCAATCACTTCTGGACTATCACCCTCAAGGATTTGCAATTGGCGTTTTACTTGCTCTGGGGCAAGCGTGCTAACAACTTGTGTTTTTGGGGAGACGTCTGTTGCATCAATCTCAGCCAATGTATAAGTGGTCACTGGCTTTTTATTCGCAGCAAGAATGTCTTTCATTCCAGCAATTCTTGGTGTGTTTATTTCTGAAGTTACAGACAGTACTGCAGGTAGATTCACTTCTAAAACTTGAACTTCTTGCTCGAGTGTGCGTTCTACAATTGCTTTGCCGCCTTGAATGGTGATTTTGTTCACATTATTCATCACGGGCACTTCCAAAAGTTCTCCGAGGAAATTACCAGTTTGCTGCGCATACATATCTGAAGACCCTGCGCCGCATAGTACTAAGTCAAATTCACCAAGTTTTTTTACTGTAGCTTCTAACACTTTTGCAGTTTGATAAGTATCTGCATGATTAAGCGCCTCATCAATCACTAAATGTAAGCTATCCAATCCACGAGAAAGGATATCTTTTCTCAATTTTGTGTTTTCTAAAACTTTCCCACCAATTGAAAGACCAATCAGTTCCCCATCAACGGCGTCTCTAACTTGTTTTCCTGCTTCAACTGCATTTAAATCATATTGCCCGAATTTCCATTCAGCTTTTTCAACTGAAATTTCTCTATTTCCTAAAACAACTAAATCTTGTTCTTCTGGAACTGCTTTACAGCATGAAATAATTTTCATTTTCCCACCTACCAAATTTGTTTTGTATTGTAGAAAGCTAGGGTGTGTCTGAAAAAGAATTATGAAAGCTTTTTGAAGAATTTTCCGACTAGCTTTGCCGAAAAAAAGTCTTAAATATTTCCAGTGTTTGCGGTTTTTTCTCCGTGGTACTTCAAAAAATTCTTGTCAAAACCGAATCATAAACCTTTTTCAGACACACCTAGCTAATTTTGTTTTAACTACGAACGTTTGACTATGTTTTTCTCACTAAGCGCATCTATTTGACTTTTTGAATAGCCTAAGTCTGTAAGGATGTTTTCAGTATCCATACCGAGTGTTGGCATTGGACGCCATATTTGTCCTGGATTTCTCTTAAACTTAGGGAAGATGCCGGGCATTTTAATTGTCTTGCCCTCTACATTCTCTAGCTCGACAAATGCTTCGCGTTCTTTAAAGTGTCGCTCTTTAACGATATCATCAAAAGTCATGACTACTTGCGCTGCAATGGCATGTTCAGAGAAGTCTTTTTCAACATCAGTTCGCCTTTGCGTTCCTAGGTACGCTCTTAATTTCTCTTCGATTAATTCAGCCTTAGGACCGTTTAGCCAGAGTGCAGAAGTATCTTCCGGGTATTCTTCCGTTCCCCAAATGTGCCCCAGACCAATTGTCTCAAGAAGGTATTTGTTTTGTTTTACCCCGTATAGACAAAGAGAAATGTATCCATCTGCACACTCATATACCCCTATTCCACAAAGGTTTTGATGTCCTTGTCCAGGACGTGGGTAGATGGTTCCTTCGTTTAGGTAATCCATCATATAGTAAGAGCCAACACGAAGCATTGCTTCATACATGGCAACGTCAACACTTTCGCCTATGCCAGATACTTGTGCTTTATGAAGTGCAGCAAGCGCTGAGCCTAGCGTAAACAATCCGGAAAAATAGTCTCCAGCGTATGGACCTGCATACATTGGTTCTTTAGGAGATCCATTTTGGATTAGATAGCCACTATAGGCCTGGGTTGTGATGTCGTAGGCAGCACGGTTCACCATGGCAGGATCTCCAGTATGACCGAAACCGGAAATATGAACAATCACGAGTTTCGGATTCACACCCCATAGCAACTCATCTGTAATACCGCGCTTTGCAAAAGCTGGGCCTTTACTGGACTCGATGAAGATATCTGCATCTTTAACAAGCTTCAATAAGATTTCTTTACCTTCGTCGGAAAAGATGTTAATCGATAAGCTTTTCATGTTTTTACGTTCATGTTCTTTTACATACTTTGTGTCTCTCATTGAGTCGCCAGTGTAAACGTTTTCTAACCACGTGACATCCGCACCCCACTCCGCCATGATTTGGCATGTTGTTGGAACGGCAATCTCGACTGCTGAGTATACAACTTTCACACCTTGTAGGGGACCGAAAGCAGGAACCTCGTAAGCTACCGTCATCTGTATACCTCCTTGTATAGCTTTTGAATTAGCGTACTTTTATCGGTATTGTTTTAATACTGCACGACCTGCAGTTAGAATTTGCATTTCATCACTACCACCTGAGATCCGGTCGACGCGTAAGTCTCTCCAGAATCTTGTTACACGGTGACCGCCAGCAATACCAACGCCACCGAGAATTTGCATGGCATCATCAATGACTTCAAAACCAGCATGAGCACAGTAATACTTACACATTGCTGGGTACAATTGACCTGCATCGTGATGATCAATTTTCCAAGCAGTTTCATAAAGCATATTCTTCATATTAGTTAGTTTCATTGCCATGTGGGCAAATTTATCTTGAGTCAATTGGAAGCGGCCAATCGCTTCTCCAAATTGAACGCGTTCGTTTGCATACTTTGCTGCATCTTCGAATGCACAAAGCGCTGTTGCGTAGTTCGTACATCCAACAAGGAATCTCTCGAAATCAAACTCTTCCTTAACACGATTGAACCCGTTTCCTTCTTTACCGAATAGATCTTTTTCGGTGATTTCAACATTGTCAAAATAAATTGAACAACAGCTATCCATTCTAAGCCCTAGTTTTTCAAGGGGTTCAACTTTGATACCTGGCAAAGACATATCAACAAACCATTCTGTATAAATTGCTTTTTCAGAAGCGCTATCCCGTGCCATGACAACAATATAAGGTGTTCCTGCACTACTTGTGATAAATGTCTTTTGCCCATTGAGATATACTTTTCCATCTCGGCGAGTGTAGTTTGTTGTTAAGCTGCCAACATCTGACCCTGCACCAGGTTCAGTAATCGCAGAGTTCCACATTTGCTTCCCAGTACCATGAAGCGCCATGATTTTGTCAATTTGTTCCTCTGTACCTTCTCGTAAAATAGTATTAAAGCCCGTTAATTGGTATAAGACATAGGTAGGTGCACCTAGGCGTCCAAGTTCTTCCCAAGCAGCAACGATAGTCGTTGCACCGGCATCAAATCCACCGTGTTCTTCGGGAAGTAAAATGCTATCAATTCCAAGGTCTGCAAGTTCTTTTACAAATTTTTCAGGATACAGATGTTTCTCATCACATTCCTCAAAGTATGCATCCCAGTTCTCGCGTGCCATTAACTCACGAATACCACCTCTTAATAGCTCCTGCTCATCAGTTAATCTAAAGTCCATACCCTTTTCCTCCGTAGTTTTATTTCATCGAATTTTGATAACAAAAAGGATTTGTTCCAT
>JAVBKE010000177.1:0-6474 GCA_031554185.1 Caryophanales bacterium | reverse complement strand
AAATCGGTAACTTTGCACCGCATGAGAAAAATGGCATCAACATAATTGCCAAACGGCGTTCCTTCGCATTCTCTAGTGTCCGTGTCGCCATCATCGCTGGCACTGAACAACCAAACCCCATCAACAAAGGCATGAACGCCTTACCAGACAATCCAAAGCGACGAAGCACCCGATCCATCAAAAACGCAGCGCGTGCCATATAACCTGAATCCTCCATAATCGAAAGAAACAAGAACAGCATCAATATTTGCGGTAAGAAACTAAGGACTGCATCAAGGCCAGTCAATATCCCATCAACCAAAAGACCCTGCGCCCATAAAGCCACATCAGCTTGCTGTAACCCTATCGAAATCCGCTCAATAATCGCACTCATAAACTCGCCCAACTGCGTCTGCAAGATCACACCCGGTGACTCAACCTGATCTAGCCCAAACCAACTCAAGAAAAGAAAATTGCTACTGAAAGTCACATGAAATACAAGAAACATCAATCCAAAGAAAATTGGCAGACCAAAAATACGATGTGTTAAGATACGATCTATTTTGTCAGATGATTTCACATCTTCAATCCCAGTTTTGAAAACAATCACATCTTGTAGATTGTCCGAAATAAATTGATAACGCTCATTTGCAATAATTGCTTCAAAATCGTCATCGAAATCTTCATTTCTAGGAATTTGCTGCTTAATCATAGCAATTTCTGCTAACAAAGACTCAGCGTATATTTCAATTTTATCGCCCTCAAGCAACTTCACCGCATGAAACAAGGCATGATTCTTACCTATGTCTTTTAACGTTTCTGTCATCAAAACAACTGATTTTTTCAAATAAGAATGATCCAGTACAGACTTTCCTGTTCTACCTAATTTTGCGGCAGTAACAGCCGTTTCCATCAACACATCAATCCTATCTATTTTCAAAGCACTAATTGGCACAACCGGCACACCGAGGACTTTTTCAAGTCGTTTGATATCCACCTTTGCACCTTTTTTATTCAATGTATCCATCATATTTAATGCAACCACAACGGGATGATCAGTCTCCAATATTTGTGTTGTCAAATAGAGATTTCTCTCTATATTCGTCGCATCAATAATATTAATAATCACATCTGGCTGCTCATTGACTAAATAGTTTCGAGAAACAACTTCCTCTGGCGTGTAAGGAGATAATGAGTAAATCCCTGGTAAATCAACGATACTCACTGGCTCTTTTCCCTTTTTATAAACCCCCTCTCTGCGATCAACGGTCACACCCGGCCAATTTCCAACGTGAGCAGTACTGCCTGTTAGTGCATTAAATAGCGTTGTTTTTCCGCAATTTGGATTTCCAGCTAATGCAAACTTCATTCAGATTTCCCACCTTCTATATTCATTACAACCAGCGCCGCTTCACTCCGTCTAAGTGATAATTCATATCCTCTCACCGTTACCTCTAGTGGATCACCTAATGGTGCCAATTTCCGAAGCAAAATAACCGTACCAGGCGTTATACCCATGTCAAAAATCCTTCTTCTAAGTGCACCTTCGCCCAGCACCTTCTTGACTTTACCAACCTCGCCAACCTTAAATTCTTTTAAATTTTTCTCCATAGTAACACCCTCACATTCCAAATCTTCATTGCAAAATTTAGATTATTACCGAAATATTCAGACTAAAATTGGTACACAAAAAGGAATCTAGCATTCCCGGTATTTCACACGTACGCACGACTCTTCATTTTCGATTCAATTGTTAAGCAGACAAAAAGCACAAAAGGAAAAGAATAAAGACTACTTCACAAATATTTTCATCGCTAGCGCCTTATTAATCGCCAATCGACTATTTTTCACTTGAATAATTAAATCGCCACGATTATCAGACACTAGCGTAATTGCTTGATCAATCATGACACCTAGACTTTCCAAATGACGCTTAGTGCTATCTTCAAGTAACAATTTTGTAATCCGTACCTCTTTCCCAACCGGTGCAACTGTTAGTGGCATTGATTTCGCCTCCCTTTGTCCTTTTTATCCAATTCCTAATTGATTTTGAGAATCATTATCAATTAAATTATACTAAACTCTCCGCATAATACAAGTAACAATTTGTGAACCTTTTACGAACAAATGATAATGGACAGCTTTTTCTCCCCTTAAAATGAAAATACACCCTGCCATCACAAGCTGATGTGAATCTCAGGGTGTTTTTATACAATCATTTAGCGGCTTCCGCTACAATCTTTTCTGCATAATGACAAGCAACAAGGTGACCTTCTGATACCTCACGTAATGCAGGCTCATCCTGTGCACATAAATCGGTTGCAAATTGGCAACGACTACGAAAACGACAACCTGATGGAATTGACAATGCGTTCGGCAATTCACCACGCACCTCGTTGTTTGCGAAATCCTGCGCTCTTTTTGGATCAGGAATCGGAATCGCTGCAAGCAAATCCTTTGTATAAGGATGAAGCGGACGCAGATACAGCTCGTCACTAGGTGAAATCTCAACAATTTTCCCTAAATACATCACAGCAACTCGATCAGAAATATGGCGTACCATTGATAAATCGTGTGCAACAAACAAATAAGTGAGTCCAAACTCATCCTGTAAGTCTTCCAATAAGTTGATGACTTGCGCTTGAATCGACACATCCAGAGCGGATATCGCTTCATCACAAAGGATAAACTCTGGTTGCACAGAAAGCGCACGTGCAATTCCAATCCGTTGCCGCTGACCACCACTAAACTCATACGGGAACTTACTCATATCCTCCCGCTTCAGTCCTACCTTTTCAAGAATACCAGCAACCTTCTCCTGCCTTTCGTGCCTAGATAATTTCATGTGAATATCAATAGGTTCTGCAATAATGTCCGCGACCGTCATATTTGGATTTAAAGCAGAATATGGGTCCTGAAAAATACTCTGCATCCGCTTCCGATACGGCTGAAGCGCCTTTGACGACAGACCATTCAACTCCTGCCCAGCAAACAACACTTTCCCATCAGTCGCCTCATAAAGCTGTGTAATCGTCCGCCCAAGTGTCGATTTGCCACAACCAGACTCGCCAACAAGGCCAAACGTTTCTCCTTTTTTGATGGTAAAACTCACGCCATCAACCGCTTTCGTATACTGCTTTGTTTTACCGAAGAAATTCTTCTCCGAAACAAAATACTTCTTTAAATCCTGCACTTCAATTAAATTTGTTTCTTCATTTGGCTCATACCCGCTCATTCGTCAGCACCCACTTTCTCTGCCACCCAACATTTCGACCGCTGTGAATCAGAAAACTGCACAAACGGTGGCGCTTCTCCGCACTTCTCAAATGCATAGTCACAACGATCAGCAAACGGGCAACCACTAGGGATTTGCCCAGCACTCGGGGCATTGCCTCGGATCGCCTGCAAACGATGATGAGCACCTTCATCTAGGCGTGGAATCGAAGCAAGTAACGCTTTCGTATAAGGATGCTTCGGATGATAAAAAATCTCCTCAGTCGTTCCTTCTTCCATTACTTCACCAGCATACATGACGATAATTCGGCGACAGAGCCCAGCTACGAGACCTAGATCATGCGTAATCAAGACAACCGTCAGCTGCCGCTCAGCCTGTAGCTTCTTTATCAAAGCAACAATTTGCGCTTGAATCGTGACATCAAGTGCCGTCGTTGGCTCATCCGCGATCAGTAGCTCCGATTGACAAGCAATCGCCATCGCAATTAACACCCGTTGCCGCATTCCACCACTAAACTCATGCGGATACTGCTTCATACGCTTCTCGGGCGCTGAAATTCCAACCGATTGCAAAATGATTAATGCCTCTTTGTACGCTTCCTTGCGACTTAACTTCCGTACACGCATAATCACATCTAACACGTGATTACCGATTGTTTTTAACGGATTAAGTGCTGTCATCGGGTCCTGAAAGATCATTGCCATTTTCGAGCCGCGAATCTGATTCAACGCTTTCTCGCTAAGCCCTTGCAATGGCATACCGCCCAAAAGCACCTCGCCGTGATCAAGCTTCGCACCACGCGGGAGAATCCCCATCACCGATTTCATCAAAATGCTCTTACCGCTTCCCGACTCACCAACGATTCCAAGGATTTCCCCCTTATTCACATGCAAACTAACACCACGAATTGCTGGCACCTTAACCTTACCGTGGTAGAAGTTTGTCCGCAAATCATTTATCTCTAAAAGTTTACTCATACTCATTACGAATTTCCTTTCGTTTTCGGTTCAAAAGCCACGCGGAAAACTTCGCCCAATTTACTAAAAGAATATACCGTCATCACAATCAAAAGTCCAGGTATGAATGCAACATACAAGGCTTCACCTTGCGCATTATTTAACATGCTACCCCAGGATGAATTAGGCTCTTGAATTCCTAGCCCAAGAAAGCTAAGTGTAGATTCCATCATAATTGCACTAGCAATTGTACTAGTAACGGCAATAATCAGCGTAGGCAAAATAGATGGGATTATATGCTTTAGAATCACCTGAACATGCGACTGCCCAGATGCCTTTGCATACAGAACGTACTCGCGTTCCTTGACCGAAAGCGTCTCTGCTCTGATCAGCCGCGCTGTTCCCATCCACGTCAAGAAGCCAATCACCATGACAATTGTTTTCAAACCAGGTCCTATCAAGACACTGGCAACCGTCACAAGAATGATCCAAGGAATCGAACTGAGCACATCAACGGCTCTCATCAATATATTATCAATCCAGCCGCCAAAATAACCACTAACTGTTCCAACAAGTAGCCCAATTGTCACTGAAATCAGCATCGCAGTGAATCCAACAAGTAAAGAAACACGACCGCCATAAAAGGCTCTTGTTAAATAGTCACGCCCAAGATCATCGGTTCCACCCCAGTGACTAGCACTTGGCCCAGAAGAAACATCTGTTAAGTCTTGTGCTGCTGGATCATAAGGTGATAGAAATGCAAAAATAGAAAACAAAATGATCATGAGCAATACAATAGCTGAGGCAAAAGCAAGCTTATTCCGCCATAATTCATGCTTAATATTCTGTAAGCGGCGATTCTCACGTATTTTCATACACATCTACCCCCTGCCAGCCAATTTGGACAATAAGAAAACAACTGTCTCTGATCTTACCCATAAAAGCAACCCACTCTGCTAAATACAGGACCACCAGTCCACTCGGCGAGACCAGTTTTAATTTTAAAATAAATCGACCTACAACTTGTGCTAACACAAAAATTCTATTTCGCTGACTAACCATCCTATTTCATCCCCTTTATCCGAGGATCAATCACCATGTAAAGAATATCTGCTAGTAAATTCCCGATAATAACTAGCGTTGAAGATAACAACAGCACCGCCATAATTACGGGATAATCAAAGCTCTTAATTGCCGTTACAAAATACTGCCCAACACCAGGCCAAGCAAATACTGTCTCTGTGACAACTGCACCCGGAACAAGCATTGGCAAACTCAGCCCGAACAATGTCACAACAGGCAGTAACACATTTCGTAAGACATGCTTTTTCATAATATTAAATTTAGACTCACCAAAAGCAGATTGCACCATCACATAGTCTTCATTTAATTGTCCGATTGTTGAAGAACGGATATAACGAATCTGCTCAGGCATGATCGACAGCGTCAATACAGCGACTGGCAATATCATATGATACACTAGATCACCAAAATTCTCATCAACACCAGCTGTATACATCCCTGCAATCGGGAAAATCTGCAACTGAAATGAAAGAAAATAAATCGCTAGCAAAGCCAGCCAAAATGGTGGTATCGAAATGCCAAACAAACTGAAACCATCAATCATTTTATCAGCTAATTTACCATGCCTAGACCCAGCATACAATCCTAAAATAATTGAAAAGAAGAGCGCTAAGATAAACGCAGGCAACACAATCATAATTGTATTGGGTATCCGAACCGCTAATTCCTCAGCGACACTTGTATGATTGACAATCGAATAACCGAAATCACCATGCAAAACATTATTAAGCCAGTAAAAATATTGCTTATAAATCGGCTCATCAAGCCCATACTGTTCTTTAATATTCGCAACAGTCTCTTCTGACATATTCGGTGTGGTAATCGAATCAACCGCATCATATGGCGCAATTTGAATGAGGAAAAAGCAAATCACTGACACTAAAAACAAAAGCGGAATCGCCTTTAAAATTCGTTTGATAATAAATTGAAGCACTTATTCCCCTCCTTTTTCGCAAAAGCGATGAAAAATCCCACCTCAAAAAGTCTAGAGGCAGGATCTTCATCGATATTTTTTAAAACCTATTCAAAATACAATTTTGACATATCCTCAAACGTATACACCGGAACAAGTCCAGCTTCCTCAATACCTGCTAAATCCTTATTGAATGCCATTACACGCTCATTTTCTACTAGTGGAACAATGACGCAGTCATCAATAACTGTCTTTTGTATCTCTTCATAAATTTGTTGACGCTCTTTATCATCTGACTCTACGCGGCC
>JAVBKE010000202.1:0-3774 GCA_031554185.1 Caryophanales bacterium | reverse complement strand
TATGTGACCGGGGTGAGCGAACGCAGCCAACGCATCTGCAACTTGAAGTATGACGGGTATAAAATAAAAATAAACAACAGAACCTGTTTGGCGAATAGCAGTCTGTCAGTCTCTTTCAATGTCAAAGTAAAACGTTTTTCTTCCGCAAGAATATTTATTTGTTGTACGCCAGATACATTATCTGGCGTATTAATATCCACCGTATCCATTATTTATAATCCTACAATCTCGGATGTGATTTCCTTTTCGCCATTGTCTTTTACAGTGAAGAAGCCAATGTGACGGTTACGTTTTTTCTCAGTATCAGCGACAGACAGCAGAGTAAACGCGCGGCGCATGGCCTCGGCTTTGGTGATACCGTTAGCCTGTGCAATCTCTCTCAGCCGACTGTCCAGTTCATCAGATAAATCGACGGTGAAGCGTGGCATATGACAACTCCTAGTGTGTTTTTTGCTGCAATTTGCAGTAAATATAGCACCAGACTGGTATTTTTGACAGGAGACATCATGGGATGTTTACGTCCTAACGAGTTGGCTTTCTGGTAGTAAAATCAAGAACAGAGGAAATATGGCGCAATAAAAAACCTACACGAATGAATGCAGGCTTTTTTATTTTACATCTCATAACATTAACTGAGAGTACGTTTATATCGCTACACCATAACGGTTGTTAATCGTGGTGCGCGTTGCGCTTTTCTACTAATAAAACATGCTGGGTGGCTAATACACAGTCGCCATGCTGATTTAGCACATCCAGTTGCTCGGTGACTAAACCATACTCTGGTTTACGCGGATGATCTTTTTTCTCACTGATGCGCACTATGACATGGATGGTATCACCGATAAACACTGGCTTGGGAAAGCGCAGCTTTTCGTAACCATAAGTCATCGCTACTGTATTAATTTCTCCCGCAGTCATCCCTACAGCAATGGCAAAAGTTAATGTGCCATGGGCAATGCGCTGACCAAAAGATTGCGTTTTACACCATTCAGCATCCATATGATGTGGGTAAAAATCTCCCGTTTGCCCGGCGTGTAACACGATATCGCTTTCCGTAATGGTTCGCCCCCAGGTAGTCCGTGCTTCGTTTACCGCAAAATCTTCAAAATATTTTTTAATGAACATCATTTCGCTCCGCAAAGATTGTTAATCCCAATAATAGATTTCTTTAACCTATTACTTATCGGTGATAGAGACACCCCGCAATTAAAATTTATTTAAAATACAAATAGTTAAATTCATTCCTGCGAATTAAAAAAAAGTAAACATCGTTCTTTAAATGAGCAACTTGAAAATAAGGTTGCTGGTTTTTTCTTAGAGCTGATCACATTTCCATCAACTGGGTCTATAAAATACCTCATTCTCATGCCTTAATGGTACTGCGGTAGTACCAATTTTATGTGACATTGATAACAAAAGGAGATTTTATGGTGACGTTAAAGGGCATTACCTGGGGTCATAGCCGAGGTTTCACCTCAGTGGTTGCGACAGCTCAGCGATTCAGCGAACTTCATCCAGAAGTCAATATTCAATGGGAAAAACGCTCTCTTCAGGCATTCGCTGATGGCGATCTGGATGCCCTGGCGCGTGCGTACGATCTGCTGGTTATCGATCATCCCTGGGCTGGATTCGCGGCAGATAAATCCATTCTTTTGCCTTTACAGCAATATCTGCCAGCGGAGTATTTAGCCGATCAGGCGGCCAACTCGGTGGGGAGTTCGCATCAGAGTTATCTGTTCAATGGCTTCCAGAGCGCTCTGGCCATTGACGCCGCAACCCCTATCGCCATTTATCGCCCAGATCATCTCGCCGCAGGGCGCTTGGTATTGCCGGAAACCTGGCAAGACTTACTGGCATTGGCAAAAGAAGGACGCGTTATTTACGCCGGGATTGCTATCAATCTGCTGATGGATTTTCTGATGCTGTGCGCTACACGTAGCAGCACCTGGTTTGATGCTGAAAAAATCACTGACCATGAGGTTGGCATTGAAGCACTAGAGGCGCTGCGTGAATTGGCCAGTTATTGCCCGCCAAGTATTTTTACCGAAGATCCCATTCAAATTCATGAACGTCTTTCAAGCCAGGATAGCTGGAGTTACTGTCCATTTGCTTATGGTTATTCCAACTATTCGCGCCCGGGGTATGCCCATTACCTGCTCAAAGCGCACGACGTGGTGAGTTACCACGGTGAGCCATTGCGGACCGTGCTGGGGGGAACGGGCCTGGCCATCTCTGCTCAGTGCCAGAACCGTGAAGTGGCCTTGGCCTACGCGCGTTATACCGCCTCACCGACCGTGCAAAAAACTCTGTTCTTTGACTGTGGCGGTCAACCTGGTCACCGTGCTGCCTGGCTGGATGAAGAGGTCAATCGGCGCAGTGGCGATTTCTTTAAAGACACTCTGGCAACGCTGGATCGTTCGGCATTACGCCCGCGCTACAGCGGTTTCCTTTACTTTCAGGACCACGCTGGTGAATGGGTGCGTAACTTCGTCATGAACGGTGGCAGCAGTAAAACCACTTTAGAAAAAATGAATCAGCTCTATCAAAAATCATTGGTAGTAATGGAGTAGCTATGTTTCCTCTATCGGGTTTAGTGGTACTGGATTTCAGCCAATTTCTCGCCGGGCCATCGGCAGCCTTACGATTAGCTGATCTGGGTGCCAGAGTGATCAAAGTAGAACGCCCGCTGACTGGGGATGGCAGCAGGCAATTAAGTCTCAGCAACCAAATGGTCGAAGAAAATAGCTTACTTTTTCACACTATCAATCGCAGCAAAGAGAGTTTTACGGCCAATCTGAAAGATGCGGCTGATCTAGAGAAGGTCAAAAAACTCATCGCTCAGGCCGATGTCCTGATTGAAAACTTTCGCCCTGGCGTTATGGATAAAATTGGATTGGGTTATGAGCTAAGTAAAACACTCAATCCGCGCCTGGTTTACGCTTCGGTAACCGGCTATGGCAATAGCGGGCCATGGGTGAAAAAACCCGGTCAGGATTTGCTGATTCAATCGATGTCGGGTCTTGCCTGGCTGAATGGCGACCACGATCAACCCCCGACACCGTTCGCACTCTCGGTAGCCGATTCGCTGGCCGGGGCGCATCTGGTCGAAGGCATCCTTGCTTGTTTAATTCGACGCGGCAAAACCCAACAAGGTGGGCGAGTAGAAGTCAGCCTGATGGAATCTTTGTTGAGTATGCAGTTTGAAGTATTGACTACCTGGCTTAACGATGGTCATCAGCCACCACGCCGTTGTGCCAAAAATAATGCCCATGCCTGGCTAGGCGCGCCTTATGGCATTTACCAAACAGCAGACGGCTATATCGCATTGGCCATGGGGTCAGTCATCGAACTGGCAACTATTTTTGCCTCAGACGAACTCGCCACTTATACCGATCCCACCACCTGGTTTAGCCAGCGTGATGAAATCAAAGCACTTATTGCCGCCATCCTGCTACGACACTCGACTCAACACTGGATACAGCGCCTGGAGCAACATCGTTATTGGTGTGCCGAGGTTTATGACTGGAAAACGCTATATGCCAGTGAAGGATTTAAAGCGCTGGATATGACGCAAACGATAACGCTGGGATCGGGCAAAAAAATCACCTTGTTACGTTGCCCGTTACGTATTAATGGGCAACGCAGTGCGGTCCTGCATCCTGCGCCGCGTCTGGGTATTGATACAGCACGTATTACTGCGGATTTTAACCTTGGTGAGGCGGAGTTATGAAACCACTTGCTGGTATTAACGTATTGGATTTCAGTCAATTTCTT
>JAVBKE010000061.1:0-2881 GCA_031554185.1 Caryophanales bacterium | reverse complement strand
GAGTCAGCCAACGGAAAATGAAGTGTACATCCGCCCGAAATACGATAAATACGGCCGGGCTTATTATCGAATCCCCAATGCCCGCACGGAAGAAAATCTGATTGCCGTCTGCCCCAGGGTGGCGGAGAAGGTGATCCCGGTGATTTTTTTACCGGGGGTAATGGGCAGCAATTTAAAAGATAATTTTGATAACAAAGTCTGGCGTGCCGATATGCCGCAAAGTGCGGATGCCGCCTTAGATTGGATACCCACAACGCCAGAAGACAGAAAGCGTTTACTCGACCCGGCAACTACCGTAGTGGATGGTGGTGGCAAAGTACTGTACAGCGATCAGGAAGGGAACCCGTTCCCGTCGCGCGAGGAGCGTGGCTGGGGCACCGCTTTGTACAGAAGCTACGGCGAGCCACTGCATGTGTTGCAGTACATGCTCCATGACGAGCATATTCTGCTGGATAATCTTTTCAACGGTACACGCCGCCTGACCACGCGTCAGTTGCTTATCGGTGAAGATTTAGGGGCCGAACGGGGTGAAGAGGCACTGACCGAGGCTGAAGTGCGCCACAGCTACGACTTTCTCTTTCCGGTACACGTTTTTGGTTACAACTGGCTGCAATCCAATGTTGATTCGGCAGCCAAGCTGCATGACTACATCCAGCAGACATTATCCACCTATCATGACCGGCTGGCGCTAAAGAAAGTCATTCTGGTGACCCACTCAATGGGCGGGCTGGTGGCGCGCCATTACTCGGAAAAGATGGGTGGGCAAGACACTATTCTCGGCATCGTCCACGGGGTGATGCCCGATTTGGGTTCGCCCGCCGCTTATCGGCGCATGGCAATCGGTGAGAGCGCAATTCCTTTCGGGTGGGTGGTGGGCAGCAATGCCGCCAAGATGATGCCGGTACTGGCTCAATCACCTGGCCCGTTGCAACTGCTGCCCGGTATGGCCTATGGCCCCGGCTGGCTGAAGATACAACATGGCCGCGAAACAGAAAGCTGGCCCAAAGTAGAGCCTTACGAAGAGATTTATCTCAATGAAGAGAACTGGTGGCGATTGTGTGAGAAGCACTTGCTGCTTGGCAATGTTGAGCAGGAATGGACGTTATATAAAAACCGTATACAAATAGATGTAAAAAAATTTATTGAGGGTTTATCGAGGCACTACCACCCCAATAGCTGGGCCTTTTACGGTGCCAGTAGCACCCACCCCTCCGATGCTTACCTGCTGTGGAAAGAAGTGCCGTATATTCCGGATACCTTCACGTCAACCAGCGCTTCTCCCCAATTTGGTCCCGCCGTCGGCAATATGAAAAACGGTACAGTCGCCCTCCCGACACCATCGACCCAACGCAAGGACCGGGAAAAGCAGTGCCAGTATGAACTGACGTCCTCTGGTACTGCCGGGGATGGTACGGTGCCGGTGACCTCCGGGTGCATTACCTATTCAGGGCTGTGCAGCCTGCTGGCGACCGATGTTGACCATGAAGGAGCCTATGCGGTGGGCAATATTGAAATGGGCAATAATAATCTGTCACTGGCGATGAAATTTACCCTGCGCGCCATCGTGAAAATGGTACAGGAGGTGCCAGGATGTCAATAAAAGCCCTGGTGACCCTGCTGGTTGTCTGTTTGCTGGCCGCAGCCGGTTACGGTTATGTCCATTGGGACATGTTCTCCCCAACAATAATTGCCGAGAAAAAACGTATGATTGATACTTTATTTGCCAAACCTAAATCGCAGTGTATTGGACGTTATGTATTTGAGGTGCCGGATAGCTTTACCCTGACCCCGACAGACTCTGATAGCGTCACCGTCAACATTAATGACAGCAGTATTAATAGCAAACGACTTTATCGCCCGGCTTTTGAGCAGCGTATTCGTCTGCGTGAGCAGGAATTAAAAAATGCCAAAACAGTGGATGCAATAGATTTACCCTTTTTAAAACAAGTTTATCCTTTAGATAATATGGATGGGGTAATTTTTGACCGGAATAAAAATGGCAGTGCGGCGGGGTTTGGTCGTATTCTTGAAGGGCATTTATACACCAATGGCGTGGCATTTATCGTGACCACCGAAATAACTGATTTATCGGATGACAAGTATAAAGAAGATCGCGATGTGTATATAAGGACCGGTACACCACAAAATATGCTCAGCACCAAACCGCAAAAACTGGCCGAAATGCAAGACCTGCTTTCCCGCCTGCGTGGGCGCAAAGAGGATGAGATTCCCACGCAACCCGGCACCTGTATTCCTGACGGGTTTATTGCGGATAATGGTAAAAAGAATAAAGAGAAAATCCTGTTTGTTTATGAAAATTCGGATTTTTACCTTGCGGTAGATAATAATAATACCTTACCCAGAGATATAAGCCTGCTTGAGCGGGGTGAAGAAATCGAGGCGGCGGTACGCAAAACTCTTTCATCTACTTTACGCAAGGGAAAAATAAATCTCTCAGGCATACCCGCAGAAGAGTGGCTTATCAAGAGCAGACAGGAAGTGCGGAATGCACAAATCGATTATTATCAGTTCACTTTATACGGCAATGAAAAAATAGCAGATTATCAGCATCCCATCTTTTCGATTGAATTACATAATACCGGGAAAGTATCGACTACTTATAACGACATGCAATTAGTGGATATCTGGGATCGTATTACCCGCACCTTCCGTCCTCGGCCTGGGGCGTTTTAAGTGTATAACATTCACTTAGTACAGGAGGTGCCGGGATGTCAATAAAAGCCCTGGTGACCCTGCTGGTTGTCTGTTTGCTGGCCGCAGTCGGTTACGGCTATGTCCATTGGGACATGTTCTCCCCAACAATAATTGCCGAGAAAAAACGTATGATTGATACTTTATTTGCCAAACCTAAATCGCAGTG
>JAVBKE010000184.1:0-2557 GCA_031554185.1 Caryophanales bacterium | reverse complement strand
TTCACGCGAATTGCTCGCGCGCTGTGGCATAAAAATCAATCTGCACACTCAGCGCCTGATTGCGTTAGCTGAAAACATGCCGATCGATATTCTGCGTGTTCGTGATGACGATATTCCTGGGCTGATTATGGACGGTGTAGTTGATCTGGGCATTATCGGCGAGAACGTGCTGGAAGAAGAGTTGCTGACGCGTCGCGCTCAGGGTGAAGACCCACGTTATTTCACGCTGCGTCGTCTGGATTTCGGTGGCTGCCGCTTCTCTCTGGCGATTTCTGTTGATGAACCCTGGGATGGCCCAGCCAGCCTGAATAATAAGCGTATCGCGACCTCTTACCCTCACCTGTTGAAGCGTTACCTTGATGGCAAAGGTGTGCAGTTCAAATCCTGCCTGCTGAACGGTTCTGTTGAAGTGGCTCCACGTGCGGGTCTGGCGGATGCCATTTGTGACCTGGTTTCCACTGGCGCAACGCTTGAAGCCAATGGCCTGCGTGAAGTTGAAGTGATTTACCGCTCCAAAGCCTGCCTGATTCAACGCGACGGTGAAATGCCTGAAGCCAAGCAACAGCTCATCGACAAACTGATGACCCGTATTCAGGGCGTGATTCAGGCGCGTGAATCGAAATACATTATGTTGCATGCACCAAGCGAGCGTCTGGATGAGATTATTTCTCTACTGCCAGGCGCTGAACGCCCAACCATTCTGCCGCTGGCAGGGGATCAACAGCGTGTAGCAATGCACATGGTGAGCAGTGAAACGCTGTTCTGGGAAACCATGGAGAAACTGAAAGCGCTGGGTGCCAGTTCAATTCTGGTGTTACCAATTGAGAAGATGATGGAGTAACACCATGGCAAACTTCAATACGTTGATTCACTGGAATGAATGCGATGAAACCGCACAGCAGGCTTTGCTGACCCGCCCGGCGATTTCCGCATCGGAAAGCATTACTCGCACGGTTGCTGACATCATGAATAATGTGAAAGCTAACGGTGATGCGGCGTTGCGCGAATACAGCGCAAAGTTCGATAAAACCGATGTGCAGCAACTGAAAGTCAGCGAGCAGGAAATTACCGCCGCCGTCGCACGCCTGGGGCCAGAGATAAAAGAGGCGATGGCCGTTGCTGTTGCGAATATCGAAAAATTCCACGTTGCTCAACAACTGCCAACTGTTGATATCGAAACGATGCCTGGCGTGCGCTGCCAGCAAGTTACGCGCCCGGTTGCCTCTGTTGGCCTTTATATTCCTGGCGGTTCCGCACCGCTGTTTTCAACTGTATTGATGCTTGCCACGCCTGCCCGTATTGCGGGCTGCAAAAAAGTGGTGCTGTGCTCACCGCCACCGATTGCCGATGAAATTCTGTATGCCGCGCAACTGTGTGGCGTGCAGGAATTGTTTCAGGTCGGCGGTGCGCAGGCCATCGCCGCGCTGGCACTGGGCACCGAAAGTATCCCGAAAGTGGATAAGATCTTCGGGCCAGGCAACGCGTTTGTTACCGAAGCCAAACGCCAGGTCAGCCAACGCCTTGATGGTGCGGCCATCGACATGCCAGCAGGCCCTTCCGAAGTGTTAGTGATTGCCGATAGCGGTGCAACGCCTGACTTTGTGGCATCGGACCTGCTTTCACAGGCCGAACACGGCCCGGACTCACAAGTGATTCTGTTAACGCCGGATGCAGGTATGGCGCAAGCCGTCGCCGAAGCTGTTGAGCGCC
Source organism: Caryophanales bacterium (assembly GCA_031554185.1). Taxonomy (GTDB): domain Bacteria; phylum Bacillota; class Bacilli; order JARBTR01; family JARBTR01; genus JAVBKE01. Next base: position 847 of record JAVBKE010000184.1, on the reverse strand, counting down.
AGTTAGCCGCTCTGCCGCGTGCTGAAACCGCTCGCAAAGCGCTGGAAAGCAGCCGCCTGATTATTGCTCGCGACCTCGAGCAATGCATTGAAATCTCCAACCAGTACGGTCCGGAACACCTGATTATTCAGACGCGTAACGCCCGTGAGCTGGTCGATAGTATCACCAGTGCAGGTTCCGTGTTTCTCGGTGACTGGTCACCGGAATCGGCTGGCGACTACGCTTCCGGGACTAACCACGTGCTGCCGACGTACGGTTATACCTCAACGTGTTCAAGCCTTGGACTGGCTGATTTCCAGAAACGCATGACGGTTCAGGAACTCTCACCACAAGGTTTCGCAAGCCTTGCGAAAACGATTGAAACTCTGGCCGCCGCAGAGCTGCTGGACGCCCACAAAAACGCCGTTACTCTGCGTGTTGCCGCGCTGAAGGAGATGCAATGAGCATTGAAGAGTTAGCCCGTGAGAACGTTCGCGCCCTGACCCCTTACCAGTCGGCTCGCCGCTTGGGCGGTAATGGCGACGTATGGTTAAACGCCAACGAGTATCCGACCGCCGTTGAATTTGAATTAACGCAGCAGACGCTGAACCGTTACCCGGAGTGCCAGCCAAAACTGCTGATTGAGCGTTACGCCGAGTATGCGGGCGTAAAACCGGAACAAGTTCTTGTCAGCCGTGGCGCGGACGAAGGTATTGAACTGCTGATTCGCGCATTCTGTGAGCCGGGCAAAGACGCGGTACTTTATTGCCCACCGACTTACGGTATGTACAGCGTGAGCAGCGAAGCCTTCGGTGTGGAAACCCGTACCGTACCAACGCTTGCCGACTGGCAGCTCGATTTACCGGCC
>JAVBKE010000217.1:0-9576 GCA_031554185.1 Caryophanales bacterium | reverse complement strand
TCCGAAATCGAAGCAGCGTTTATCGACGGACGCAAAATGCCTACAAAGCTGGAAAAGCTTGAAGACAACTTTGAGCAGCTGCCTGAGCCGATGAAGCAGTGGTACCAGATGCTGAAACCAGCATTCGCATCACGCCGGATACCAATTAATCAAATACTCACTAATGGAGAAGTCCTTCCGATTTGCGGTGGAATAGAAGTCATTTCAACATCTGGGCATACACCTGGACATATTTCGCTATATTTACAAGCTTCACAAACGATGATTGTTGGAGATTCTATGGGTGTCGAGGAAGGGCAATTGCTGAGATCTAAACCTGAGCACACTTGGGATGTTCCTGCCTCTAAGCAATCTGTTAAAGCGATGGTAGCTTTCCCAATACGCCAAATCGTCGCATTCCATGGCGGCGTCTTTGAAGGTGGTATTCCTTCGGGCACTGACTACTAAATCAAATAAATTAAATCTGAACAAAGCGTGTTTGATTGACTGTACCTATTTCTAAAATAGCATCCATAGTTCATCTCGCCTGCTTTTTTGTTTGGCAACTAATTATGCAACTGGGCAATTTTGCTTTCCTTCACGAAATTAAAGAACCGTTTCAAGCCGTGGATTATTCTATTTTTGAAGGTGATACATCGTTAAGATATGGACAAAAAATGTAATCTTTCGAGGTGAGAATAAGGCTTTTTTCTCTAAAATTTCCTCTACTTGAGTGGTGATCGTTTTATATGGGTAGACCAACACCACAAAATTGTAAGGCTTGAGTGGTGATTTAAGCAAAAAATCACAAGAGGGACTTTTTACCTACCCAAGCAGAAAGTGCTTATTCTGTGCATAAATCTTTTTTCAAATAAATCATATCAATCAGTTGTTTTCCATCTTCAAACATTGGATGGTCATAGTTGTCTATGAAAAAGTTAGGAATAATATGAGAACGCGTGAATCCACATTTTTCGTAGAATGAAATGATAAACGGGCTGTATCCTGTTCCGACTAACATTGTTTTGCGTTTCCCGTTATAATAACTAAAAAGATATTGTATCAGTGCTACCCCATATCCTCGTTTCTGATACCGCTCATATGTGGCAATATTTTTGAGCTCGCAAACTTTGTTATCTTCTTCCGTTACGACGCACACACTTTTTAAATCGCCGTCATAAAGGGCAAACATGTCACCTCGTTCAAGATACTTATCAATCATTGATTCCTGCTCATCCGCTAACAACAACAAATCCAAAAAATTCTTTTTAGCGGTTTTGATTAATTTTATTTCCATGAACACCTCTTCATTAAACATAAATTCGTTATGTTCGTTCAAATACTACTTATTGCGGTAACTAACAATTGTTAAATCATTTTACACTGCCAAAAACAACTATCCACAATTCAAACAAAGCTAACCTTGCAGAATACAAAAATACGCTACCTTAATTGTAACATAGCCCCCCTAGCAGGAAAGCGCAAGTATTCAAAATCAAAGGTATACTTGAACAATTTTGCGAACGACAGAGATTTGAAGTTGTGGCAATCTATCAAGATGTTGGTTATACAGAGCTTAACATGAATCGCGCCAGTTTTGTTCGCATGATAAAAGCCATAGAACGCAAGCAAATTAACATTGTGCTGACACCTGGGTAGAAACTATTTTCAGACTGGCAACTGATAAAAGAACTTTTCCCCAAAAACGACGTTCGGTAAATTGCGTCTGTTTCAATAATCTTTTCCAGACACACCCTAGTAGAATACAACAACTTTCTCACCCTATTTTATGGCATATCATTTATAATAGTAGAGATCATTAAAAAGAAACCGAGGGACCAATGAAAATATATAAAGCAACTAACGTAAAGAAGACGGCTGGGGATAAGACACTTTTTGAGGGGCTAGATTTCTCCATTAGTGAGGGTGAGCGCATCGGCCTTATCGGCATCAACGGCACTGGCAAGTCGACCTTGCTGAATATCATTGCGGGGATCGACACAGCGGACAGTAGTTTGACCCAAAAACCTAATGACTATCAAATTGCCTATTTAGCGCAGGATTTCAATATGGACTATGATGAAACGATCCACCACTACTTATTTCGCAATGACACGCCATTATTTAAACTAGTTCGTGACTATGATGATACGCTTGAGAAGTTGAAACTAGACACAGATAATACGACTTTGCAGAAACAAACATTTGCTTTGCAAGATCAAATGGATGGGCTAGGCGGCTGGGAACTGCACTCGAAAGTAGAAATGATTCTACATAAGCTTGGCATCGACAACTCAAAGTCACGGATTAACCAACTTTCTGGTGGGCAAAAGAAACGTGTCGCACTCGCTAAGGTTCTCGTTGAAAGCCCTGATTTGCTGATTTTGGATGAGCCAACAAACCATCTAGACTTTGAGTGCACAGAATGGTTGCAGAGTTATCTGCAGAGCTATCCGAAAGCGATTCTATTTGTCACCCATGATCGCTATTTCTTAGATGCCTGTACCACGAAAATCTGGGAATTATCCTCACAGAAATTACATGAATACAAGGGGAATTACCAACAGTACATGGAATCGAAGGCAATACAAGATGAACTGAATGAAAAAGCTACCCAAAAACTCGGTCGGCTTTTCCGTGCTGAACTTGCTTGGATGCGCAAAGGGGCAAAAGCCAGAACAACCAAGCAGAAAGCACGCATTGGCCGCTTTGATGACATTCAAAAAAACTACCAGTCCAAGGAAATAGCGACCACTCTTGAGATGGAAACGAATTCAAGCAGACTTGGCAAAAAAGTCATTGAAGCAAAAGCGATTGGAAAATGTTTTGGCGATAAAATATGCTTTGATCAGTTTTCGGTTATTTTACAAAAGGGTGACCGGATTGGCATTATCGGTGACAATGGCGCTGGTAAAACGACCTTACTCAAAGTACTCACTGGAGAAATGGCACCAGACCAAGGGGCGATTGACCTTGGTACTACTGTGAAAATCGGCTACTTTTCACAGGAACTCGTAGATCTCCCAGAAGACAAAAGGATTTTGCAATACTTACAGGAATTTGCAGAGACAATTTCGCTTGCAGATGGCAGTATTGTTTCCGCTGCGCAGATGCTTGAGCGATTTCTCTTTCCAGCACATACGCATGGAACTTTAATTGGGAAGCTTTCCGGTGGTGAAAGGCGACGCCTCTATTTACTGAAGGTACTGATAGAGTGCCCAAATGTGTTACTACTCGATGAGCCAACAAATGACCTTGATATTAACACGTTAATTGTCCTGGAGGATTATCTAAATCATTTTAACGGTGTTGTATTAACGATTTCGCATGATCGCTACTTTTTAGATAAAACAGTTGATAAATTATGGGTGTTTGAATCTGGCGGACAGATTGATATCCATTTCAGCGATGCCAGTAGTTTTTTTCTGTGGCAGAAAGAACAAGCCCAAGTGAAGAAACCAGCAACCATAATTAATCCAGTTAAGCAGAAGAACACACGGCTAGAAAAGAAGAAGAAGCTGAGCTATGCCGAAGGGAAAGAATGGGAAACCATTGATGAAACTATTGCCAATACTGAAAATGAACTTGCGGCGGTAAAGAAACAACTCGGCAAAATTGGTAGCGACTATACACGGGCCAGTGAATTATTGGCACAGGAAACGAGCCTAACTGAGAGAATTGAGTACTTAATTGAAAGATGGAGTTATCTCAGTGACATTGTTGAAAGCGATTAGCGTGTATAGACTAGGCGATCAGCTTAGGCATGTGCCATTTCCAGCAGAAAATCCGGTTTCCAATTGATTTTGTCCAAAATCAGATGCGTCAACAATGCAATGAAAATAGAGAATACTGTCGTTTAATTTGGGTAAAACTATCTTTTGTGCCTTATAAGGCGACCAAAAGGAGGAATTCCATGGGAATTTTAAGTGGCAATCCAATGAAGGAACCAATGCATTACGGTGAGGTTTTTGGTACATGGACATATTTAATGACAACAAAAGGGTTAATTGCTGCTAACCAAACTTTGATTAATCACGCAGGTGACAAAGACGTCAAAGAGCTTCTTCAAGAGGCAATTAAACTCGGACAACAAGAAGTCAAACAAATTGAAGCACTTTTAAAAGAAAATGCGGTAGCGCTACCGCCAACTCCTCCAGATAGACCGAAGGCAGATGCTGAAGAAATCCCGGTTGGCGCACGTTTTGCAGATATGGAAATTGCTGCAATGCTTGCGAGCAACATGTCAGGTGGCATTATTTCATGTAGTGCGATTATGGGGCAATGTCTAAGAGAAGACATCGGAGCAATGTTTGCTGAGTTTCATCTACTAAGAACTGCTCTAGGACTAAAAATTCTTCGTTTAAACAAAGAAAAAGGTTGGATTATTCCTCCACCATTACATGAAAAAGCATAATGATTGTAACACGCAAAAATTTTAAAAAAGTTAGCTATTCGGACTGCCAAGAGAATACTCGGCAGTCCGAAATTTGTTAAGGTGTTCTCTCGCATTTGTTGCTTTCCCACTTTAACCTGTCCGTTTTCTTGATATAAGACCAGGAAGAAAGTCCTTAATATACCTTGAGAATAATTCAGCTTAAAAAGCAACTCAAAAATGAGCAAAAAATCCGCTGACTCGAATATCACAAAAAAATTGTCAGCGGATTTTCTCTATAAAAAGAATAGTATTAATGTCTAGCCTAACGGATGAATCTTTTTCTGAAAACGCCTAGGATTGCCATTGATAAGGCAACCAGGCTCAGTCCAATCATCCTATCTACTGGGTCACCTGTTCCTGGCATGACTGCCGGCTTACTTGAAATAGCTGGCTGGGTTGTCACCGAATCGATTTTGACAACAATTTGATTGAGACGCTCTACCAATGCTTTCTTCTCTGATCCGTCAGGCAGCGCATTGACAAGTACCCTTGCGGCATCAATATCTGACTGCAATTGACTATTCTCAGCTTTGACAACAGCCGCAGTTGCTGCCGCAATTACATTAATTTGTTCTTGTACTGCATCCAACCGTTTATTGAATTCCGGCTTCCGAGTTGAAGAATCATCTAGTGCGTTAACAAGTGCTCTAGCATCATCAACATCCTCTTGGAGCCGAGAATTTTCTGCTTTGATCACTGCTTCTTCTGCCAATTGCTCCTGCACTAACATCGCGTAATTTGTATTGATTGAATAGGTTCCCCAAGTAACATTGGCAATATCAGTTTCTTTTTCAAAAGAAATCGCAGGGTTGGCTGGCAAGACATTCTTTGCCGCTGGTGCTGATTCAAATGTTGCTTTCACATCCGCTGGTAGCTGTGCAATGCTCCAATTGTTATCTGGCGTTGGACTCACGACGCCTTGTTTTTTGATATAGTCGGTTAGGATGTTACGGTTTTCTATGGTTGTATCAATGACTAGCTTTGAGTCTTCAAGACCAGGAAAATGACCACCACCGCTGGCACGATAATTGTTGGTTGCCACAATAAATTTTTGGTTGGGATCCACTGGCTGACCATTGTATTCCAAGTTTTTAATTCGGCTAGCATTGCTATCAATTAATGCGCCTGACTTTGAATATTTCGCCGGCTGTGTGACGTCAATCTGATAGGTGACCCCATCAATCACGTCAAAATTATAACCAGGAAAAGAAGTATCGATTAAAGCCTGTGCCTCAGATTTACCTGGATCAATTTGATAGAACTGGGAAGCACTCATTTCTAACCATTCTTTTACCTCTGCACCTGTAAGCTCAACGGCTTTAAATGTGTTGTTGAATAAATACAGATCATTTGCAGATTTCAGTGATAGTTCTCCCTGCTCAATATACGTGTAGTCATTTACACCGCCACGCCCTGATTTAAACGGTGCAGCCGCAGATAAAATCGGCATACTTTGATACTCGGAATCTTCTGGATAATTTTTCTTAATATACGTTTTTGCAAAATCTGTTTGTGCGTTATTCACGATCTGCACAGTCGGATCATCCTGTACTCGGGCAAAATAGCTATTCATTGGAATAGCGGTTTCACCTATTTTAGAGCGAATATACTCGAGCGTACCTTCATGATAATCGTTCACTGCAGCGACAATCTCTGGGTCTTCTTCCGCTAAACTTTGCCCGTTAGCACTATCATAAATAGGTCTTAACGATGATTTCGGATTCTCCACAATCGTGTATCTTCCATTAGCATCTTGCTTTAATGTGAGATTCATCACGCCGAGATTATTGCCCCAAAAGCCTGCTTCTAACGCAGGAACCCCATTAATTGTCCCATTTACGTTATCAATTGCTGCATTTCCATCAAATTCAGCAGCACCAGGAAAATTGACATGGCGATGACCAAATAGTAGTGCATCAATGCCAGGAACTTGGCTTAAATCAAATACCGCATTTTCTGCTTCTGCTTGTCCTGCTGAAGCAACATCGCAACCTGAATGAGCTAGGGCGATAATGATATCAGCACCTTCCGCTTCCATTTGCGGAATAAATTTATTAGCTGTTGCTACCATATCTTCTACGTAAACTTTTCCTTCTAGATTATCTTTATCCCAATCCATGATTTGAGTTGGAGCAAAACCGATAACACCCACGTTTACCTGCTGCGGGTTACCTTCGGAATCAACAAATGTCTTTTCTAGAATTTCATATGGTTTGAATAGATTTTCGTTTGTTTCTGCATCATAAATATTCGCATTGACAACTGCATGATTCGCTTTACTCATCACTGTATTCAGGTAATCAAGTCCGTAGTTAAATTCATGGTTTCCAAGTGTAGCAGCGTCATATTCTAGTATGTTCATTGCCTCTATCATTGGGTGAATATCATCAGGTCCTAAATTTTTAGCAGTATAGTCTGCTAAAGGATTCCCCTGAATTAAATCACCTGCATCAAATAATAATGTGTTAGGGTTTTCTTGCTTGGCCTCTTTAATCAAGGTTGCTGTTTTAGCAAGGCCAAAGGTCGGGTCAGGGGCATCTTTATAATAATCATACGCTCTTACATTACTGTGCAAGTCAGTTGTTTCTAATATTTGTAGAGAAATTGTTGGTGGCGCTGAAGCCTCTACAGTAGATTGAAAAACAAATAAAAACAAGGAAAATAGTAAAACAAAACCAGTAGTACTGACTAGAAATCGCGAAAAATTTTTCTTTGAATCTTTGATCATGATAACTTTTCCTCCTTGGCGTATTTTTGTCAGGAAAATGATACTTATTTCCCTAGCACTTTCATTATCGTTTTTAGGGTAGGTAAAGTCAATGTGGCTTGTCACTTTATGTCGAATCGAATTTCATCAATTTTCATATGCCATAAACCAAGGTGGAAAAGTCCCAAGGCAGATTTGCTGATTTAGAACTCAGTGCGAATGACTTTTTTATACTAAATCTTCTCTCAAAAAATCCTCGCCTCCTTGTACAAAAGTCCAAGCAAGCACTTAAAAGTAGTTATATCTTAACTAGAAAGCAAAAAAGTACGGGGAGAGAAACAAAATGAAAGTCATTGTAACAGGTGGAGCGGGGTTTATTGGCTCTAATCTAGTTGACCAGTTGGTGCAACACGGCATTGAAACACATGTCATTGACAATTTATCAACTGGAAAACAAGCTTATATACACCCAAAAGCTACGTTTCATCAAGTAGACATTCTAGATCAAGAAAAGGTGAAAGTAATATTCGATGAAGTACACCCTGATGCAGTATGCCATCTTGCTGCCCAAGTTGATGTCCAACAATCGATTGAATCACCAGCTCTTGATGCACAAACCAACATTCTTGGTTCACTCAACATCATCACATTGTGTAGCCTACACGGAAGTCAATTAATCTATTCCTCATCTGCCGCTATCTACGGCATCCCGCTTCATCCAAATATTAACGAACAGCATCCAATTAGCCCACTCTCAAACTATGGCGTTTCCAAATTCACACCTGAACTTTATATCCGCAGTTATGCAGCCATCCATCAACTAAGCTATACAATTCTACGATATGCCAATGTCTACGGACCACGTCAGATAGTCAAAGGGGAAGGCGGCGTTATTAGTATTTTCATCAATAAAATGCTCAGTAATGAATCCCCAATCATCTATGGTAATGGGCTTCAAACACGCGATTTCATTTATGTCAGTGATGTTGTATCAGCAAATCTTGCCGCGCTCCGAATGAAAATAAATGGGCACTACAATATTAGTACAGGACAACACCAATCAATCAACGATGTTCTTGAAACCATCAAAATGATCACAGGAAAGAATATAGCCACAAACTATCAACAAGAACGTTCTGGTGATATCCTCCATAGTAGTCTAGACAATCGTTTAGCCATCAAAGCCTTACAATGGCAGCCAAAGGTTTCACTAACAGAAGGATTAGTGAAAACCTGTGCCTATTATCAAAATCTTGATACTCACTAATGACAAATGTTCAGCCCAAGCTGTTACACCACTCACATACTATGTAGCAGAATTTTTAAAAATGGACGATGACCTATTTTGTTCACTTAATCACTAAACGACCAATACAATACACCATCTAAACATCTGACCATTTAAATTTTGCACCCTGCGCCATTGGATTATCTCATCATTAGCCGCGAAATATTTTCGTAACATCGATAACAGGCCAGCAGATGATAATTCAATTATTTTTTAAATGCTTTATTTCGAATAGCCAATACCCAATTGATTTTACAAATAATTTCTGCGCTTCTAATTTGAGGTGCATATTTCATACTTCAAACCATTACGAGGAGAGTAGCAAATGAAAATTTTACTTGCCACATACTGGTCCGTTCCCCATCTTGGCGGTGTGTGGAATTACATGGTGCAACTGAGAGAAAAACTTGAGTCCTTGGGGCATCAAGTTGATATTCTTGGTTACGACGAGAAAAACACGTCGGTTTACATCGTCAATGAGAATAGGAAAATCGATAGGAACAAGCTGTTACCATTGTTAACTGCGAAACTAGATCAAGAAACCTATCCCGCCATCTACGTCAATCAATTAATCAAGTATACTGAATTCCAGCGCTATATCTATGAACTGAGTGCCGCTTATTTTGGCTTAGACAAATACGATGTTATTCACACGCAAGACGTGCTCGCGACAGCGGCCATTGACCGAGTCCGCCCAAAACATATTCCTCTTGTTGCTACTTTGCATGGATCTGTTGCACACTCGATAAGGCATCAATTAGGGACAGTTCATCAATCAGACACCTCTTTCATGGCAAAAATTTATTTCGACGAGCTTGAACGTATTGGCGCCACCTCAGCTGAAGTGACAATTGTAGCGAATCAATGGTTAAAAAAATGCCTCGTTGATGAATTTCAAGTGCCTGCAGCTAATATTGAAGTATTACACTATGGCTTTGACACAGAGAAATTTATCGAAAAGTCCAAACAAGAAATAAATATTATCAGACCTATCGATAAAAAAGTCATCCTTTATTCTGGCCGGCTTGTTGATCTTAAAGGGGTTCAACATTTAATTAGCGCGCTTGGGCTAATTAAGAAGAACAGAAGGGATTGGGTTTGTTGGATTGTTGGCAGCGGAGACTTTAAATCTACGTTGGAAAAGCAAAGTAAGCAACTTGGTTTAGA
>JAVBKE010000088.1:0-3265 GCA_031554185.1 Caryophanales bacterium | reverse complement strand
TGCTCCCAGTAAGATTGATCTGCTTCAAGAGCAATCAAAGCCAAACCTGCACAAAACACAATACATACCCATATAAATATATTTGTTAGATTCACTGTCCGTCCCGCCCTTCCTGTTTTCTCAATAAGCCCTCTACTTGTTCTAAAAGCTGGTGCTCAGTACCAAATATCCCCTGCCAAGTCTCTTGCCCTGCATGTAGAGCCACACCATGACCACCTGTACGATGATGTATGTGGCACAAGGGCAATGTTTCGTAATGGCTAGCTCTCTTTGCTCCCTGACCTGATCTAAGATGATGGATTTCAGCGGGAGTGCCATAAAAACCCTTAACACGACATGCAATACAACCAAGGGCTGCAACTCGCCCCATGTGGGCTTTTTCTGCCTTGGTTGCAGGTTTCTTTTTAGCCATGATCAGGCCTCATAGACCTTAGATGTTTAACATGAGCCTCTAAACTCCGAATCTCATCTGGATAAAGCAAGGTGGCTGAAAGCCTAATAAGCATCATCTTGTGCTCTACTGGAAAATCCTCTTTAAGATTGATGCACCCATTAGATAAAGCCGCTAAATCAACAAGATCAGGGGTTTCGATTTTTAATCGTCTGAAAATAGCAATATATTCCCAGAGTATGTTTTCATTAATTTTTTTGACACCAGTCTCTACACCATATAAAAATGATGGGGTGACACCAAATTCATCAGCCATATCACGCATAGTCATATCAGCATCAATACGTGCCTTTCTTACTGCCTTACCAAATTCTGTTAATTTACTCATTAGTGCACCCGCCCTTCACCCATAACACCAGCAGAGGCAAAAGCTTTTACTTCGGCCTCAGACATATTCGAACTGACCATAAAAATAAGATTGCCATCAATGATTACTCGCTGCGTAGAACAGGCATCCGCAACCACTTGTGCACCTTCAAACGTATCAGCAGGGATATAAACAAGGTGACTGTCACCATTGGGTAATTTGATTACCGCTGTATAAAGCTTTCTCATAAGCTGCAACTCCCTTCTTTAGGCGTACCGTGGCAGGTTTTAATAACATCCAAGAGCTTTAAATAATCAAGGCCAGATACAGTTGCATATGCCTCAAGAGAACGTTTTTCACATTCAGAAAATTCATATTTTGAATATTTCTCAATGATTTCAGGCGAGAAAACACTGTAGAAAAACTCAAGCCGTCCTACACCGTTACTACGCTCTTCTCGTTTGATGTAGCCACGCTCAAATAATGTGTTCAGAGCATTGTTAAAACTCAGCTTGCTTGCCGCGTCCAAGGTCTCGCACATCTGCTTGATACTCATTGGCTCACGGTTCTTTCTGATGACGGTCAAGAGCTTATTAACGCTCTGATGATGAGCCTTTTCAAAGTGGTTCATAGATCACCTCGCTTGCCATCCCATCCAAACTTAATGAATGCCCCACCGTTCTCCCGTGCTCGATCAATTACACGCACACCCAAAGATTCTTTAACCTCTGCAAAGGTTTGATTTGACGTAAAAATAGTGGGTTTACATTCTTCATACCGCTCATTAATCACATCAAAAAGTGCACGGCTTTCTGCATCGGTATTTGATTGCTTGCCAACTTCATCAATAATCAGAAGGTCAGGTTCTACATATCCCGCTATTACTTGACTCTCAGTTGTATTGCTGTCAAAACTCTTTGCCTCTCTGACTGTACGTGCAAGACGACTAACTGTAGTAAACACGGCTGTCTTCATATATTTATTCATAATGGCTTGAGCTATGGCACAGGCTAAGTGAGTTTTACCGGTACCAGGATTGCCATACAGAATCAGACAACGACCAGAATGCTCATTAGCAAATTCTTTGGCGTATTCAAGGACAAGATGAACAACTGCTTTCTGCCTATCAGTTTCAACCACATAGTCAGAAATAGTTTTATTCCGGAAGCGCTTAGGTATCGCAGAATGTCCTATTATTTTTTCAATACGAGATTGCACCAACTTGGCGCTATCTTTTTCTCTGAGCTTTTTTTCCTCAGCTATAGAAGCCCGCTCTTGTTCTTTCAGACATTCAGGACATGGAGAAAACTTATCTCCAATAAAATGCGTGGATGTGTACTGAAGCTTGTGTTTTTCACAGAAAGCTTCGACAGAAGGTTTTGTTCCAATGATTGCAGTAATATCGCCAACTTTTCTCATTAGATTCTCCCCGATACTGGACCAGAGTCATCGTGAACAGGAACATCTTTGATACTTGGTTTAGATTTACTTGGCACCTGTCTATAGGCAGTAGGCTCAGATTGATTTTTAAGGATACCCATCAGATACCCCATGCTGTATTCACGATTAGGGTTTTTATGATTAGCCATATCTGCGGCAGCAATAACTACATCAGCACCATAGGTTTGCAGGGCAACAACCAAATCAGGGTTATGTGGCATAACAGAAATGTTTCTTTCTCTTAGCGCTTTTGCAAGGTTCCCGACTGGAGTTCCAATATTTTCAGATTCAGCCCCATTAATAAAACATACATTATCTGTATCTGCTTCTGTATCTGTATCTGTATCTGTATGGTTCAACGTTTGATCTAACGTCTGTTGACCATCCGTTGAACTCGATTTAGTTTCTTGTCCAACGTCTGCGGGCGATTCGCTATCGTTTTGTTGTTTTTTCTGGGTTCTCTTACTAGCAGAGGCTTTTCCGGCTGCTTTTGCTTTGGTTGATTTTGATAAAACAGCACTCAGTTCAATTTCAATTCGATTGTGAAACCACTCAGTTGGTGTCACGTCAAAAAATTCTGCCAACGTTTCTTTTGAGTCGTTCCACTCTTGTTCAGACATTCGCGCAACGGTCGCTAAACGTTTGTTTAACGTTTGTTCGTCTTTTGCCTTGAATGATTCACCCTTTTGCCAGTAGTTAAACATCAACAAAAGGTATGCCCCATGTTCAACGGTTGATAAATGAGCTGTATCTGCCAAGTAGTCGGCAACATAAAGCTGTATATACGGTAGTGCTGCCATTTCTATACCCCTACAGGTTGGTTATTATTGTTATTGTTACCAAACACCATGCCTAACTTAGTCAGTCCTTTGGGGGTGATTCGTACTCGTGGCACCACTCTCATTACATTGCCTTCTGAATCCTCTATAGAGTGCTCAGAATGTCTAATCAAACCACTACTAACCTTGTCTTGGTATCCTATCCACGGACCAGAACCATTACGCTTATAAATCCAGTTATTTTGAGACAGGTAGTCAAATAATTGTGTTGGCTTTGTTTTTAAAACT
>JAVBKE010000231.1:0-6281 GCA_031554185.1 Caryophanales bacterium | reverse complement strand
AAGCGGAGTACCGAAACCAAACGCGGTGGCCGTGGCGGCAGAAGAGGATAATTTTTTGCACTGTTAATCAATAGGGCTGTACGCTATCAAAGTGATCCAAATAAGACAATTTGGGTTGCTTTGAGCTGGCGTGCAGTCTTTTTAATTGGCGTCTTTGAAGGGGATGTTTTGAATTTTATGCTTTTGCTTTTAGTAAAAGAGTGAGAATGTATAAACTAAATCATTGAACACTTACAATCATTATAAAAAACCTACAGAAAAACGAAAATAGGAGTAGCGGTGAGAATCCTTTATAAGGACTCTTCACCCTCCTCCTATTTTTCTGAAAGCACAGTCTCCAACCCCAGAAATAATCACCAGGTTAGAAATGAGGACCGTATGCGTATTTCGCATCACCAAAGGCTAGCATTGGAAAGAAGATAAAGGGTAGGAATAGTAAACCAAAAGAGAATCCGGTTCCCTTATTGAAAGCCTTGGCCAAGTTGATACACAACATGACATAAACAACAAATCCTACAAAAGGAATGAGCATGATCAATAAATACCACCAGTCCATTCGAGCAATTTTTAACGTAATGTAGATATTATAAATTGGAATAATGGCTGCCCACCCAGGTTGCCCTGCCTTTTTGTTTATTTTCCACATGGTGATCAACATAAATAGTGCAATTGCAATTGTTAGCAGAAGAAAGCCAATTCCTAGTCCTGCTAGTACATTTGTTGCTGATTCTGTTAAGTCGATATACATTTTTTTTCGCCTCCTTGAAAATTGATTGCGTGCATTCGTTAGAACGTGAAAGGTAGCTAACAGAAAAATGAGAAAAGCATTTTCTGTATTTCATCGCTATAATTCATTTTTCGCTAAAACTAGTGATTACATGCATGCAATATTATGACAAATTCCTTTAACTTACCAATTTATAATTGGAGGACTTATATAAAAGACCCATAATACTCTATTCTGTAACCCAGATAAGGTAGTAGAAGTGCGTGCTACAGCGACTTGAAATGAAGCGGAGCTAATAAAAAAGCACTTTTAAGGGAATTTTAAGCAATTAGAGACAAATGGTATTGGGTAGGGGGGAATGACCATGTCGGGGTTCGAAAATTCATATGGTGAGGTAATATCTGAGGGATTCTTTGCGCGGTTAAAAATAAAATATCTATCGTTTGTTGCTAGGCAAATGCAAAATGTTGAAGAATACCTTATTACACAAGGGTATTTACTTGTTGCGATTGGTTTTCTGCTGGGACGAGCGGAAATATTATCTAAATTTATGCCGTTTGCATTAGCTTATTTTGCAGCAGTGTTACTAGTAAGAAGAGCTAGAGCACCTCATGTGTTAATTGGGTTGATGTTTGGGGCCGCCACGATTGGTTGGCAGGAAGCAGCTGTTGTGTTAGTATCAGCAACGATATTTGTGTTGCTCAACAGAATTTATAGTGCTGTTGGTGACCGGAGAGCTCAGCTCGTTGGTGGCTATGTTTTTGCAACTCATTTCTCTGTTCGAATCATGGAGAAATATCTACTATCATCCAGTGCTGATCTCTCGGATTTCATTATGGTCACGATTGAGGCGTCATTGGCACTCGTTTTGACATTAATGTTCATTCAATGCATCCCTCTTTTTTCATTTAAAAGAAGGGCCACGCATTTAAAAACAGAAGAAGTGATTAGTTTAGCCATTTTAGTATCCTCTATCCTCACGGGGACGGTTGGATGGCACTTTTTAGATATCTCATTTGGGAATGTACTGAGTCGATATTTGGTGCTGATCTTCGCTGCGATGTGCGGTGCATCGATTGGGACAACCGTCGGCGTCGTGACTGGGCTTATTTTTAGCTTATCTAATTTGTCTAGCCTGTACCAAATTAGTTTACTTGCCTTTGCTGGGTTACTTGGTGGGTTGTTGAAAGATGGGAAACGATTAGGAGCTAGTCTAGGTTTGTTTATCGCAACGATTCTAGTTGGGCTTTATGCAGATGGAAAGCAGAACCTCGTCATTAGTTTATATGAGACAAGTGTTGCCACTATGCTCTTTTTTTTAACACCACAAATTTTAATGCGAAAACTAGCGAAGGCAATCCCTGGAACGGAAGAATATAATACTGAACAGCAAAAGTATGTCAGGAAAGTACGTGATGTCACAGCGAATCGTGTCAATCAATTCTCAGATGTATTCCAAGCGTTATCACATAGTTTTTCAAATATTACCGTACCGCAAAAGGAAGTAGCAACATCACAGGAATTAGACCTGTTTTTTAGCAAAGTCACAGAAAAATCATGTCAGAGTTGCTTTAAAAAGACGCAGTGTTGGGGGAAGAACTTTGATGAGACCTACTCAAAAATGAAGGATCTCATGGCGGATCTTCAGGAAGATCCAGAGCATATTCCCCAACAGACGAAGACTGATTGGAAGCGTTTCTGTGTAAAATTTGATCGTGTGACGGATTCAATGAATCAGGAGTTAGCGACTTACGTAGCGAATCAAAAATTGAAAAAGCAGGTTCATGAGAGTAGAAAACTAGTTGCTGAGCAATTACAGGGTGTTTCGAAGGTCATGGAGGATTTTGCGAAGGAAATTCAGAAAGATCGCAATAATTTGCAAGTGCAAGAAGACCAAATCTACGCGATGATGAACGGTTTTGGGATTGAAATTGAGCAAATTGATATTTTCTCTCTAGAGGAGAGAAGTATTGATATTGAAATGAGTATTTCTGACCCAGAAAGTTTGGCAATTGGGGAAAAATTAGTAGCTCCGATGCTGTCAGAAATTCTAGGTGAGTATGTCCAATTGCAAGCTGGGGAGACAGAGGAACAATCTTATGGGAGTACCCGCCTTGTTTTCCGATCGGCAAAGAAATATTGCGTTGAAACTGGCGTGGCTCATGCAGCTAAGGGTGGCGGCTTGATTTCAGGTGATAGCTATACGATGATTGATATTGGTAAGGGGAAACATGCAATTGCAATTAGTGATGGTATGGGCAATGGTGCTAGGGCGCACGCAGAGAGCACCGAGACGTTACAGCTCTTGCAAAAAATTCTCGCCTCTGGTATTGAGGAAAAGGTAGCCATTCGATCAATTAACTCGATATTGTCACTGAGGACAACGGATGAAGTGTTTTCGACGCTTGACCTTGCGATGATTGATCTTCAAGATGGTCGGACGAAGTTCTTGAAGATTGGCTCAACGCCTAGCTTTATTCGCCGAGAAAATCATGTGCGGAAGATTCAAGGCAGCAACTTGCCAATTGGTATCGTCAAAGAATTTGATGTGGATGTGATTCAGGAACAACTTTTGGAGGGCGATTTGTTAATTATGATGAGCGATGGCATATTTGAAGGACCTAAATTTGTTGAAAATTATGAGGTCTGGATGAATCGGAAAATTCGTGATTTGAAAACATTTGACCCACAGGCAGTTGCTGATCTGATTCTCGAAGAGGTGGTGCGGACGAGCTCAGGCGAAATTGAAGATGATATGACAGTTATCGTTGCGCTCATTAAAACAAATGTGCCGAAGTGGTCAAATATCAAGGCGGAAAAGAAGGGGCCAAGTAAGAAAAGGCAATTTGCTTATTGACAATGTGCTAGTTCTATATCATTTGTATCGGAGGCACAACCTTGAGTTAATCCAATAACATTCAGATGATTTGAAAATCAATCGTTTGGATGTTTTTTTATTTGGATGAACTCAAGGAAGAGCGGTCTTCTTTCCCCTTGTCCCAACTATATTTAGAGTAGACACATCTATTATTAGGGGGGAAGGATGTCTAATGAATTGTGAGAACTGCACCAATAGATTGCGGAAACAAGATCAATACTGTTCGATTTGTGGGCAAAAAGTAAACGGTGCAGAAATAACGACTGAGTCAGAAGTCGTATCGGGTTTTAAGAAAATATTCTTACTTCTGATGATTATTTCGTTTAGTATTAGTGCATTGATGGGGATTATCGTTTTTATCATTGGTGATTTTGGTGAACTTGAGGGCCAGATACTAATTACGACTGCATCCTTTGGTCTGTATACACTCGCGGGATTGTGTTGTTCTATTTTATATGATAAAAATCGTAACAGATTGGTCTCGGCAGCTGGGATGATTGTCAGCTTTGTCAGTTTTATTTTTACAACGATGTTTATTTGGGAAGTGTTTGGTTATGAGGTTGATTTAGCTTGGCGCGTGTTACTTACTGCAGTTATTAGTTCGTTTACTTTTGCACATGCCTGTTTGATTCTGTTGATTGTGCCAAGAATAGCCTATGTGGCATTGATTCAGAAAGCTACCTTATTGCTGATTGCGCTTGTTGCTTTCATGTTACTCTACCTGGTCTATGCAGATGGAACTGACTCTGCGCTTTACTTTCGCTTTATTGGGATTATGGCTATTCTTGATGTGTTAGGAACGATTGTCATGCCGATTGCTAATCGGATTAGATAGAACGGGACTGTCGTATTAAAAGAACTTTGAATAAGCCCGAAGCCTACTTTAATTTTTGTCATCGTGGGCTTCTTTTACATGATAGATACACACAACCTAG
Source organism: Caryophanales bacterium (assembly GCA_031554185.1). GTDB lineage: Bacteria > Bacillota > Bacilli > JARBTR01 > JARBTR01 > JAVBKE01. The sequence continues at coordinate 1,741 of JAVBKE010000231.1, read as the reverse complement.
TGTATTTTTTTATTTGCGTATAAATCCTTTGCCTATCGGCGAAAATGGAACATCAGGTCAAGGAGGAATTAATATGCAAGCACCAACAATTAAACAAATCTTATTAATTACAGATGGTTGTTCGAATAAGGGAGAGGATCCTGCTAAAGTAGCCGCAGTTGCAGGCGATATGGGGATCACAGTGAATGTAATCGGTGTACTCGATCAAGATGAGATAGATGATCAAGGCATAAAGGAAATTGAAAATATTTCTCGCGCAGGTGGCGGGATTGAGCAAATTGTCTACGCTGAAAAGCTATCACAAACGGTGCAAATGGTGACCCGTCAAGCGATGACGCAAACGATACAGGGTGTTGTCAATAAACAGTTGCAACAGATATTCGGTAAAACGACAGCTATTGAAGATTTATCTCCTGAAAAACGTGGAGAAGTGATGGAAGTGGTTGAAGATCTTGGCGAAATGGCACGGATGGAGATTCTTGTTTTAATTGATACAAGTGCTAGCATGAGTCATAAACTGCCGACAGTTAAAGAGGCTTTATTTGATTTGTCGATTAGTCTGAATTCAAGAACAGGAAACAATCTCTATTCGATTTTTAGTTTTCCGGGAAAACGAAAGGATGTTGAAATGGTACTGGATTGGACAGAGCGACTTGATTCTTTAGCAAGCGTTTTTGCAAAACTTGAGATGGGTGGATTCACACCAACAGGTCCAGCACTGAGGGAAGCTATTAAGCAATTTGCGGCTATGCAGCAATCAAAGAGGTCGAATACGGATGAATCATTCTACGAAGAAACCATTTAGTATTCCAGCAGGCACAATCATTGCTGGCAAGTGGCATAAAAATAATTATCTAATCAGTAGCGAGCTTGGGCGTGGTGCGAATGGAACGGTTTATTTAGCGAAAAGTATTTTTGGCACCACGGCTTTAAAGTTCAGTGAAGATACCACAGTAGTGGCTTCAGAAGTGAATGTGCTCAAGTCGCTATCAAACACTGCGCCATCGCAGCCACCAATATTTTCTCAAGCTGGGCCCCCCCTTGGGCCTTCTTTGTTAGATGTCGATGATTTTGAGCATTCGGGAAAAGTTGTTCCTTTTTATGCAATGGAATATATCCAAGGAACGGCTTTTCTTGATCACGTGCGAAAGAATGGCAGAGAAACGGTGATTCCCTTGGTGGTTGAGCTATTGACCAATCTGGCACAATTGCATCAGGCAGATTGGGTATTTGGGGATTTAAAACCTGATAATTTGATTGTTGCGCGTAGTGGCCAGTTGCGCTGTGTTGATGTCGGTGGTACAACAAAAGCTGGACGGGCGATTAAAGAGTTTACAGATTATTTTGATCGTGGTTACTGGGGAATGGGCGATCGGAAAGCTGATCCGAATTACGATTTGTTTGCTGTCGCCATGATCATCATTAATGCATTTCAGGGAAAGAAGCAAACAAAAAAAGTAGGGGGACTTGGGCAGCTGCAGGAGATTATTACGCAGCATCCAGAAACAAATCAGCTAAAACCAGTGCTAATCAGAGCGCTAACTGGTGGTTATCATTCAGCGGTAGAAATGAAACAAGATCTGTTACGAGTGGCGAAGAACCCTATTGTAGTAAAGAAAAAGAAGTCAGTAGCCCCGCTGATTATACATACAAACAATAATTATTTTGAGGCAATATTTTTGATTGCTCTTGCAGTGCTTGTATATCTAATTTTCAAGTTATATGTCTAGAAGTGTGGTAA
>JAVBKE010000063.1:0-2874 GCA_031554185.1 Caryophanales bacterium | reverse complement strand
ACCGAACTTCTGCCTTGCAATCCGTATGTTAAACGAACTAATTTCTCTAAGCCCTTTGACAACGCCATTTTCTAAAACGACCTTACCAGCGAGCCCAACACGATGACCTCCAGCAATGGTGACATAGCCTCTTTTTAATTGTTCATCAAGCATATAGAAGGAAAACTGGCTAATCTGATTCATCAATTGTTCTGCTTCTGCGGAAGACACAATTCTTTTTCCAGTCAAAACGGTTTGCCCATAGGCAATTTCCAGAGGTCTATCGACGCGAATGCGCACTTCTTCAACTTGTTCCAGATGATTTCCTGCCGCAGAAATTACTTCTGATCGAATACTTTCAGGCAACAAAAGCAATACTTTGTCCAATTTGTTTTCTCCATTAGTTTTTATCAAAGAAATATATGAGACAGGCATAAAAAAAAGACCCGAAGGTCTATCGAAAATCAGTTTAGATGTCGTAAAACTAGGATGTGTCTGAAAAGATTTGTGAGAAAGTTTTGGCTTTTTTTTGAATAGAGCGGAGAAAAAGCCGCAAATATCGGAAATATTTAAGGCTTTTCCGGGCAAAGCTCGTCGAAAAATTCTTCAAAAACTTTCATCAATCTTTTTCAGACACGCCCTAAGCTGATTCAGACTTTTTTCAATTAGATTTCTTACTCGTGTAAATCAGATGTTTCATTTCTTTACCATATGCTACTTTAGAATAGGCGCCAATACACTGCATGCCGAGATGTGCTGCAACTTTAATTGAAGGTGCGTTCTCTGGTCTAATTGTTGCGATCACTTGGTCTACATTAATATGATTGATTGCCCATTCTATTAGTGCCTTTGCACCTTCCGTAGCGTACCCCATACCCCAACATGACTTCCTGACGATGTAACCCACTTCTAAACACCTCTTGTAATCGACATCGGACCACAAGAGACCCATTTGTCCAATCACTTCACCTGTCGCCTTGTTTTGGGCTAGAAAATAACCGACACCATCTGTTTCGTACCGCTTCATTTGGCGCTCGATCCAGCCACCGATTTCCTCATCTGTTGAAAACGTTCGCTCCCATGCGTACATAACATCAGGATCAGATATCGTTAGGCTAATCGCATCGGAATCAGCACATGTCATTCTTCGAATGATCATTCGTTCTGTTTCTAAAAATACCAATTTAATTCCCCCCTACTCCCTATCATTTTTTCTGTTACCTGTGATCCACCTTTAGAAAAATAGCGGTAGAATCTATAGTTTTAAGTTCACTCTGATACTGTTATACTTTTTAATTACAACTTCCGTCACAGCATCTGCTTGAGTTTTAAGTTCACTCTGATACTGTTATACTATATTAATCAAGATTAAATGAGAGGCAAAAATCAAGCGAATTTATTCACTTTTTGATTAAGGTAAAAGATATGATGTTATCAAAGCAAAGACTAGAAGCATTCAGTGATGGCGTTATTGCCATTATTATTACAATAATGGTACTTAGTATCCCACTCCCCGAAACGACTGATTTAGAAGGCATTTTGGCTTTTCTTGGTTCGATTTTTATTTATTTCATCAGCTTTGTCATTGTTGGTTCGTTTTGGAATCAGCATCACAAGGCTTTTGCTTATGTGGAGGAAGTCACTAACACTGTGATTTGGGTAAACCTTCTTTACCTATTCTTTCTTTCATTGATTCCCATTTTAACAAATTGGGTATTGCAATACCCTGACGAAATTGTTCCTGTGATTTGTTATGATATCGTTTATTTATTGGTAAATATCAGTTATGTCATCATCTTCAAATATATTATTAAGACAAGTAATCATAAATCAGTAAGAGCCATGCGACGACTTCGACGTTTTAAGAGTCAGAAACCCAAACCACTAACGAAGCAGGAGCTGGACCCTTTGCGGCGCTTTGCAGTCACTGCAATCATCATTGTTGGTGTCATTACCTATGCGCTTTTCCAAACACATTTTTACACAGAAATCTTGATTGCACTTCCTGTGATTTCATCTGTTACCAATCTACTATTTGATAATAATGACTCTTTTAAAAAAAGGAAAAAACGCAAAAAGCTTGCCCAACAACGTCAAAATAACTGGAAATCAGGAGTGACTAGGGTGCGATAAGCCTTGCCTTGTGCTAATTACCTTAGTGCAAACCGTTTCAATGCGTGCATAGAGCAAAAGGTACTTCTACCATGACTACGCGGCCGAATTTAAAAACTGGGCGTATAACAAATTGGTAGTAGTACCTTTTTACTCAAATCAGAAAGGAATTTTCATCAAAGATTACAAATGAGCTTTACTATCGCCAAATCCTGCTGCTTTGTTTGGTAAAATCAAGTTCAAGATAATTCCGATAATAGCTGATAAGCCAATACCTTGGATTGCTACAGATTGATCACCAATTTGCATTTGGATTAACATGCCACCAACGCTACACGTTAGAATAGTTGCGACGATAACCAGGTTTCGGTTAATCGATAGATTAATGTTATTTTCAATTAGCATCCGCAACCCCCCTGAAGCAATGATACCAAATAGCATGAGCGAAACGCCACCTTTGACTGGATCAGGGATTGTCAGAATTAAGGCAGAAAATTTGCCAATGAAGCTAAACAAGACGGCAAACACAGCTGCTCCACCGATGACGTAAATACTAAATACTTTCGTTAGTGCCATGACACCAATATTTTCACCATATGTTGTGTTTGGTACCCCGCCAAATAGCGAAGAAATGATAATCGCTACGCTATCACCTAGGATTGAACGATGTAGTCCTGGTTTTTGCACAAAGTTTTTATCGGCAATTTTACCTAAAAGCATGACATTTCCGATGTGCTCACAAATTGGTGCAATGACGACGAATGCGACTGAGAGTAAAATACC
>JAVBKE010000025.1:0-19442 GCA_031554185.1 Caryophanales bacterium | reverse complement strand
ACTAAATTCTTATTAATACAAAAATTTAGTGGTTTTTATCACAATTGATACAGAAAAATAGCATTTTAATCGGTAGAATCAGGTAGATAATCCAGTATTTTTTGGAGAAATTATAAGCTATAGTGCTTGTGCTGTTCCATACGACCCTTCCCACTAACAGCTGCCAAAGAAAAAGTCCCCAAACATTTTACAATAGGATTTGGGAACTTGCCATCTTATTCGCCTTCTGTAGCAAGCTTGTGAAATTCGGCAGTACTTTGCAGGTATTCTGCAACTTCGCCTTTTATCCCTTCTTGAAATGACACTGGATCATAGCCAAAGTCTCTTGCCGCTTTTTCATGCGAGAAGACTTTATCCTCTTGCATTCGTAGTACTTGTTCCACAGAAATCAGCGCATTTCTAAAAAGTAGATTATATGCTCTAGCACCCCAAACAGACATCCAAATCGGAAACTGAACAATTTTACATTTCGTGCCTAGTTCTTTCACGACATGACGGACTAAATCACCATATGTAATAGGCTCTTTCCCCGAAAGGTTGTAGTTGTTATTAATTGTAATTTCCGGATTCATCAGTACACCATAATAAGCATTGCCCAAATCTTTCGCATGAACTGGCTGCATCAAGTTCCTCCCTTTCCCAAAGAGTGGAAAGAATCGATGACGATAAAGATAATCCACGAGCTTATACATATTTTGATCCCTTGATGAGCCATAAATCATCGTGGGCCTGAGTACCGTTACACCGATCTGCGCTCGTTTTGCCAATATGCCATCTTCTATCGCGATATATCCCTCTGATGCGCTTTTATATTTAGAGTACCGTCCTGTGGTATGAACTAGGATTGCCCATTTTACACCGCATTTGATTGCAACATCGACTAAACCTTTTGAAAAATGAATCGCGGTAATGTGAATCACTGTCTCGACCTCTTGCATTGCGGTTTCAAGAAAAGCTAGATCGGTGATATCACCGACTACTTTTTCAATATTAAGTCCTGAGTCGTCAATTAATTTTGTGTTACTATTCTCGCGAACAATCGCTCGAATCTTGCCAGTGTAATTCTCAGCAATAAGACGCTTTAAGAAGAAACTGCCTGAGTGTCCTGTAATGCCCGTTACTAAAATCATAGGATAACTCCTTAAATCTTTCGTTTTATCCTATTATTGTTCAATTGTTATCTTGCTTATACCCGTTTTTTTAATTAAGAATTACAAGGCGCTTTATCATTCCCAATCCTCGGCCTCTAATACGATGAAATGATTGCTTATTATGTTGAAGCTAGACCAGTTTTTCTACCCATAGCAAAAATACTTCTGAACACATAGAAAACCTGCTCTTCACTCTGACCATGGATGGCATTAACAGATGAAAAAGCAGCAGCAACTTAGCATTTAAGTAGGAAGCGTTGGGCGAGCAGGTACTTTCATATCGCAGCTTAACGGTTCTACCTATGAAAACACTTCATTTTCAGTACCAAGCTAACCACTACCAGTAACCTATTTCTGAGTAAGATAATTCGGAGCCAAAATAGTAAAGTCCCAAAGGCATGTGCCTTTGGGACTTTACTTACAATAGATTATGCTTTTCTAGACAGTTTTCTGCATCCGATCAGCACGATACCAGAAACAATAGTCATGATCATGAATAATTGGTAGCTGTTCTCATCGCTAGTCTCAGCAATTGGTTGCTTCGTTTCGCTAATCATAGTAGGTTTGCTTACGACAGGAACCGGGGTGACTGGATCAACTGGACCAGCCGGATCAACTGGATCAATCACTACAGGGACGTTTGCTAATGAAAAAGCCAAACTTTGGGTGCTATCTTCATTATCGGTAAATACAACTTGGTAATCTCCTAAAGTACCGTTTGCCATTGCATCAACAGATGCCTTGCCGGTTACATCGGTTGTGACCGTTTGTGCTGATAGCATAGCAGAAGCGCCCTCAGAAGGTGCTACTACAGTAAAAGTCTTATCTGCTAAAGGTATTTCTAGTGGCTGGATAGCAGATTGATAAAAAGATCGAATCGTTAACGGCTCAGTAAACGCTGTTGTGATTGTCGCGTTTTGATGATTACCACTAACAATCTCCGTTTTTAATTGGCCAATTTCTTCAAAAGAACCAATATCAGAAGATACTGTTCCTCTTGTAGAACCAAGACTATCAGTAGCTGGTGCCCAAGTGGATTCAGAAACTGTAATTTGATTATCTGCTAGACCATTTGGCTGAATCGGAACATAGCCTAATTTCAAAGTCTCTGTACCAGTACCGAGGCCAACAGGTATCTTCGTATCATAGTTTAATAGTTCTGTTTGTGAAAACACTTGATTCTCAGTACCTAGATAACCAATACAGTTCGTAAAGGTGTCAAAAGCAGGTGCTTCCGGAACTTCATCAACAATTGAACCATAGAAATTCATATGATTTGCATCTCCAACGGATGAATTGTTTAGAAAGGTAGAATTGATAATGTCATAATCACCTGCACCAGACGTAGAGACCGCCCCATGTCTTATTGTTCCTTCGTTGCCATAAAATGTTGTGTTTGTAATGACACCAGAACTGAGGCATTGATAAAGTGCACCTGCTTCAGCAGCAATGTTGTCATGATAGGTTGAATTTGTATACGTACTATCAGCGTGAGCATAAGTTGCTCCGCCAAGCCCCGTTGCGCTGTTATCAGTGAAAACACATTGATCGACGACCATCGTCTCATAACTGAAAATTGCGCCCCCGTTTCCGTAGCTTAAATTTGGATCCGTTGAATCGTTACCAGTAAAAATAGATTGTGTTGCAGTCACTGTTTCGAAAGTCGAAATTGCGCCACCTTCCGCATAGGCGCTATTGTTTTCATAAAGGCTGTTTTCAGTAATTACAGGCCCACTATTTGCATTAATAGCACCACCACCAAGACCACTGGATACGGCTGTTGAAGTATTATCTCTAAATTCGCAGTTACTAAATGTTCCGCCAAAGAAAGCTGAAACAGCGCCACCCGTACCTGATGTATTTCCTTCAAAGTTGGAATTATCTACAGACATTGTATTTGCTGCGTTAGATCCTTTTACATATAAAGCACCACCTTGTGCTGCTTGGTTGTTTTTGAAAACGCTGTTAGAAATTTGTATATTGCCTTGAGTGGTACTCACAGCGCCACCAAGGCCATATTCACTCGAAGCAGTATTATCTGTAAAAGTAGCGTCCGAAATTATTGCATCGCCACTAATAGATAAGGCGCCACCACTAGATGAAAAATTATTTGTTAAACGGTTATTATTAAATGCTGAGTCAGTCACTGTTGCACCTTCAGTGGCATACACAGCACCACCATCCGAGTTGGCAACATTATTTTCAAACTGGCTACCTTCGATATCGAGTTCACCGCTCGCATAAACCGCACCGCCATCAGTATCGGTAGCGATGTTATTTTTAAATTCACAATTGTTAATAGTTAATGCTTCGCCCGATTTCACGCCACCATTCACATTTTGGCCATCAAATACTAAATTTTCAATCGTCATAGCGGTTGTTGTATAGATATGACGGATATCAGTACTACTGCTAGTCTGAGTGAGCGTATATTTCTCAGATCCTTTCAATGTGATATTCTTGTTGACATTCAATTGCTTTGTTAACTGAATATCTGCATCGACAATGATCACATCGCCAGCATTAGCTTGTGCACTTGCATCTATTAGTGCTTGTTCAGTCGTTACGTGAAATTCTTCTGCCGCTTTGGCATCGATAGTGGATACAAAATAAAGCGCAAATGCAATCGTTATACATGATGCAAGCATTCTATATTTTTTTGAAAATACTTTATATCTTTTCATAGGAAACCTCCATCAATTTTATCTAGACCATCTAAGGTTTTCTTCGAAAAAAAACTGACCAAATCCGTTATAATAATCTTAAATAGTCTTAATCTATTATATGCTGAAAAGGCATAGCTGTAAAGGTGATTTTAAAATAAAAAACTATTTATTAGGATGTCATACTAATAAATGTTATTGTAGTGTAATTCCGGATTCATTATGGAACTAAATTCGCCACTCAAGTCTTAGTTTTACTTCTCAAAGTACCCCAGTTTATGCGGCAACCATCACAGACATCTTTATACCCGTTGGGCTAGAGCTAGCAACTATACCGCTATACATGCAACATTAAAATACAAAAAAAACTGCCAAGAATTCTTGCTTTCTTGACAGTATTAAGATGAGAATAAACTCACCTGTGCATTATTTTTCAAAACACATTAGTGCCTATTTATGTCCTATAATCTTATGCGGAACATACAGCTCTTCCAGGTAGCTTACTTCATCGGCTGTTAGCTGAATTTTTAGGGAGGCAACTGCATCCTCTAGATTTGAAACCTTTGTCGTGCCTACTATGGGAGAGGTAACCATTTCCTTCTGTAAAAGCCATGCAAGCGCAATTTGCGAGCGAGGCACACCTCGGTTTTCAGCGATCGTTTCCAGTCGTTTCACCACCAAATAATCCATATCAGCACTATCGTTATACTTTGATTTGGCAATTTTATCGGTTCCGTTTCTAGTCGTTTCCACTGACCAATCGCGTGCCAATCTACCAGCTGCTAGCGGGCTGTACGGTGTTATTGCAATTTTTTCTTCCCTACATAATGGCAGCATCTCTCGCTCCTCTTCGCGGTATAAAAGATTTAAATGATTTTGCATTGATACAAACTTCGTCCAACCGTTTTTCTCAGCTGTGTACAATGCCTTTTGGAACTGCCATGCAAACATAGATGATGCACCAATATATCTAGCCTTGCCTGCCTTTACTACATCATGCAATGCTTCCATTGTCTCTTCTATTGGCGTGCTATTATCCCAACGGTGAATGATATACAAGTCTACATAATCCGTTCCAAGACGGTGCAAACTTTTATCAATTTCGCTTAAAATCGCTTTCCGCGAAAGTCCAGATCCGTTGGCACCCTCATGCATTTTACCAAAAAGCTTTGTTGCAATGACAACCTCATCACGATTAGTATAATCTTTTAGCGCACGTCCAAGAACCTCCTCACTAGCCCCCATTGAATATACATTTGCGGTATCAAAAAAATTAATTCCCACATCAAGCGCTCGCTTAATAATTGGCCGGCTATCCGCTTCGTTTAGCACCCATGAATGTATCCACCGGCTTGCATCTCCAAAGCTCATGCATCCTAAGCAAATCCGAGAAACATCAAGCCCAGAATTGCCAAACTTCACGTATTCCATTTGAATCCCACCTAATCATATTTTATATCTATTTTAACATGAAACATTACTGAATATGGGAATTGTTTCAGTTTCATTATATATCAATGTTTATAGACAACATTTCTTAGTTTAGATTCACGAAATACAGAGGATGCTTCAATCCAAGAGATGGAAGAAGAAATGCCCAATGCACCACAATAGGCTATCAAGAAAAACTGGGCAGAATGTGTTTTGGTATGGATGTAAAGCACATCTGGCGGTCGGTTCAGAAAGTCAATATATTTTAAAGGCATATCTGTCTTCTGGCAATCTCAATGACGAAAAGGTAGCGATTCCTTTACTGAAATCATTGGAAGGGCTACCTTTGTCTCTAGAACATAGTCTTCTTGATGCTGGTTATGATGTAGCTGCCATCTATCAACAATCAATCTCACAAAACATACAACCGCTCGTTGCTTACAATCAGAAAAGGAAAAGTGATCCATCGGCTTCCATGAACATTTTGCACCTACTTGTGTGAGAGAGTATTCCTATCGCTACGACAGTTTTGATATGAAGTACAAAACACTGAGATACAAATGCCTAAAAGAATGTTCAAATTGTTCCCTACCCAACGAAATGCGATGCCAAAAATATTTTAAGATCGAGTAATTGATGGATATTCGCAAATATCCTCTTCCCGCCAGAGGAACGAACAAATGGAAAGGCATCATTGCACAGAGGACCGCAGTTGAAAGAGTAAATGTCTACTTAAAGCGATACTTTCAATTGTACAGCACTACACATCGGACTGGGCAGAAAGCAAAGCTTCATCTGCAACTAGTGACTTTAGTTTACAACACGACAAAATTGATTGTAGACCCGCATTAACTACCAACTATTAGGTGCTTATCATCTTGTTGCTTAATTTTAATCTTGCTTTTGAAATTCTGTTCCTCTTTGATTTTTTAATTTTAAACATGATGAAATTTCATTAATTAGTGAATTCTAAATCAAAATCGCCTTCGTAAGGTTCGTGTTCAACTGTAACTGGAATTTCGGCACCCGTGGCGTCTTTTCCCATTCTTTTATAAGTGAATTTTTCATCATTGAGCTCAGTAAGCTCAAGAACTGCACCATATTTATTTTGCCCGAGAGATACATGTGCTCTCACTTTATTTTCATTCAGAACATCGTAGTAACCAAAATCACCACGGCTTGCGCCTGTCTTAGCATCAAAAAATTCATACTTATTTGTTTTATCATCGTATTTTGCAAGACCTAAGAAGTTTGAATTATAACTTGATACATCATTACCAGCTTGGTCTAGTACTACTGTTCCCTGCCACGGGGTGCTCGCTAGAACGCTAGCTCCCTCTTCATCGGTAACAATTGTCCCTGTTGTAGTTGTAAGGTCTTTGTCAGGACTTGTGAAGGCAAGCTCTGTTTCATCGTATGGGATATGGTCTACAAATACTTCAATATCATTACCAGCTGCATCCTTTCCCATTCTCTTATACGTAAATGTGTCTTCATTCAATTCTGTAATATCAACAACTGATTGATATCCTTTTGATTCAGAAATCATTACTCGTTTCGTTCCGTCATTTGTAATAAAGAAAGTTCCCATATCACCACGACTGGCTTTTGTTTCTTTATCGAAAAATTCATATCTCGCTGTATCAGCGTCATACTTTGCAAGACCAATAAAGTCCATATTTTGACTCGTTAAATCATTGTTATCTTTGTCATAAACCTTAGTACCTTGCCAATTTGTATCGCCTAATACATTCGTTAATTCTTGCCCTTTTGTCTGTTCTTTTTCCTTTTTACTTTGCGCTTCGGTTTGCATTTTCTTAGCGTCACTTTGTGTTTCTTCTTTTCTGCCACATCCTGTCATGATAATAGCAGAACTGAGTAACAAAATTGAAAATAGTCTAAATGTTTTATTCATTTTCCGGCTCCTTCTAAACTTATTTTTTCCTCTTCGTCGCTGATAACCACTACTGAACATCAGGCTAATCCAAAATTAAATTGACCGATCAATTCTCTCAAGAGACTTTCCTGTTTCTTCTGCCCTATTACGAATTATCTCGACTTAATTAGTTTAGTGGACAAATTTAAACACCAACGAAACAGTTTCTTAAAAAAAGATAAACTTTTCAATAAGTTTTTTTTATAAATTGGATCTTGCTTTACATGAAGGAGCACTATACGTAACATAGCGAGATCAAATGGTGTTACACATTAAAACGATATCCTGCTCCCCAAATAGTTTCTAAGTATTTCGGTTTAGTTGGATCCGGTTCAATTTTTCCTCTGATCTTTCTAATATGAACAGTTACTGTGGATACATCCGCTGCCGTTTCAAACCCCCAAATATTTTCATAAATCTGATCTTTACTTAACACTTGATTCGGATGTTTGACAAAAAACAAGAACAAATCAAATTCTTTATTGGTAAAGGGTATTTCTTCATTATTGATAGAAATTCTTCGCGCTGAAATGTCAATACATATCCCGTTAACAAAAAGCGTATTTTGGACATTGTTACTGCCCGAAATTCTTTCGAATCGGGCAATATGTGCTTTAACTCTTGCAACCAGTTCACTCGGACTAAAAGGTTTTGATATAAAATCATCTGCCCCTAAACCCAGTCCTCTGATCTTATCCACTTCTTCTTTTTTCGCAGACACAAACAGGATTGGAATATTAGTGACAGTCCTGACTTGTTTGCAAATTTCAAAACCATTAAGCTCAGGCAACATGATATCTAAAATAATGAGATCATAGTGCTCTTGCAATGCCTGTCTGAGTCCAGCATTACCTGTATACTGGATCTCAACTTGAAATCCATTCATCTCTAAATAATCACGTTGCAACTCAGCAATGCTAATATCATCTTCAATTAATAATACTTTCTTCACTGTTTTTCACCTCTTTTAAGTGTAAAGAAAACACTCGTTCCCTTTCCTAACTCACTAGTAATCCAAATTTCCCCGCCATTTCCTTGTACCATTTGCTTTGCGATTGCTAAACCTAATCCACTTCCTCCAGTATTTGAATTTCGAGACTGCTCTTCCCGATAAAAACGATCAAATATATATGGTAAAGCGGATGGCTGAATACCTTTTCCATTGTCGGATAACTCAAACAAAATAACTTCTTCGGTCTCAGATAGTGAGATCTTAATATTTTTTTCCGACTTATCCATGTATTTGATACTGTTACTAATTAGATTGGCCAAAACGCGCTTTAACTTTTCACGGTCAGCTCTCACAAAAACAGAAGGATCTATCGACTCGAGCTCAATCGTAATCGCATCTTGAACAATTTCAAACTGGATCTCTTCAATGTAATCTTGCATGTACTGGTATATAGAAAAAGTCTCAAAAAAGAAGATTTCTTTGTTTAAATCCAGTTTGGAAAATAAGAACAGCGCTTCGATTAATTTGTCCATATCTCTCGCCTTGGTATGAACCGTTGTTAAATATTTCTCCATTTTCTGAGGCGTGTTAGCTACACCATCCTTTATTCCTTCAACGTACCCTATTATAGAGGTTATTGGCGTTTTTAAATCATGAGAGATGTTGGAAAGTAGATCTTTTCTATTCTCCTCATATTGTAATTGTAAATCAACAGATGCTTTCAACTGAATTCTCATTTCTTCAAAAGTGACTGCAAGTTCTCCAAATTCATCATTTGTTGTATTTTTGATTTTATAATCCAAATTTCCCAATTTGATTTGTTCCGCACCTTTCTTAAGTATCGAAATCGGCCGAATAATACTTCTGGATACCAAATAGTTCAAAATGCCAATGATAAGGACAAACAAGAGAAATAACAATCCAAACAATATAGGAAACAGCTCTTTTGCTAGCTCTGCATTCGTACTTACTTGCCTCAAAACAAAAAGACTGCCTTGACTCTCATCCGGAAAATAAAAATCAAATTTAACATAAGTATAAAATCGATCTTCTATTCTAATTGTATCTCTCGTGTTAATATTTGTGACCTCAAATCCCGGCAGTTCCTTTGTAAAAGATTTATCGTCAAACTCTGGGGAGGCATACACAATATCCTCGTCTTTTCGAACAATGATGTTAATTCCCTCGACATCAGCTTCCTGTAGAACTTCCTCATCCAATAGTTGATTAGGATCAGTTTTTGCAAGTAACTTTAAGTCCAAAAAAACGCTCTCCTCAGCTGGAGTTAAGGGTTTCTGGATATAACTATTTTTATAAAAATCTTTAACTGAACTAACATCGCCGGTAATCACATAGAGAATAAGAAAACCAGCGGTAATTAGGAGCGTAATTGCAACAACAACCACACCAATATAGGATAAAAGAAATCTTGTTTTAATAGACACTGTAACCTCCACAATTTGAAACTAAAAAAAGAATAGCATATATATATTAAAATTCTTGAAACTTTTCATAAAAATCTTAGAAAAACTTTTTTTTGAAATAAACAATGATTAACGGTATAGCGCTATGATGATGCTCTTACACCACGGTGGTGTTTGTTTATAGAATTGCGTAACTTAGGTGCACTAGACACTTCTACTACACGAACGAGCGAAAAGAATCAGTCTATTTCAATTTCCGGATTTGTTATGGTTCTTTTTCTCATTCTTTTAGAGCCATAATAGCAGAACCTATTACCTATTATAGTAGAGCCCCATTTCGGAATCAGAATATTGATCTTGATATTTGAAAGGAATGAAATCTTCATCCCTAGTAAAATCACAGATCAATAGCGGAAATAGAACTTCTTGCGGATCTGAAATAAGCTCATCAAACATCCATTAGGTTGTAGACAAGCAAAAAAGGAATAACCCCGCATATCAATAGGATCGGCATCATTCCTCAAATCGTAAAATTATGAATAATAGACAAACCATTTCTTTCCACAATATTCACTACTAAAAATAATCATACAAAAACGGTCTCAAAATCGGCAATGAGCCCTGGCATTTCTCAATCTCGGTAAACGCACCAATAACCTTTTTCATATGGTATAGATCAATTGCACTTTCACTGCCAAGTAGCAATGAAGTTAGTACACGAATATCCATTTCCAAAACAGCTCCCTCATGCGTTGCTACTTTCTTGAAACGGTCCTCACCCTGCCCATCAATTATATAGTAGCCGTCATTCCAAGGTGCCAACTGATCCGAAACCTTTACCACATAAGGTTCAAAACGTTCAGCAAACGGATATTGTCGCAAAAACAACGTCACATCAACAATTCTAGCCATCGCCCAAGGCACAAGTTCTTGCTTCACATTCGGTGCCTGAAGTAAGTAGGGTAACCGGTCAAAAACAGAAGTGACAATCGCCAACTCGTCAATCATCGAGTCATGCTGACAAAGAAAATTCCATAATCCAATCACAGCATCAACACTTATCGTAATCATCTCATGAATTGCCAATTTTCGATCATCGATCGAATAGCGCAAATACCCTTCTGGTCGTCCCGTTTCACTTCGATAAACAGCGTACTGCCCGGACTTTCCAAGCTCTTTCCATATCAGATCAGTTCTCACTAGCATTCCGGTCTGATAGTTTGCATACCGCTCATACAAGTCATACACCTCACAAGGCGTTTCATGTAGTGAAAACCGTTGGACTCGGCAAACATCAGAAGGAATAAAGCGTAGTTGATCCTTTTTCACCGTCAATTTCTTCTGATAACAAAACATCTCCCAACCATATTGACGATAAAATTCAATCTGAAATGGATGCAAATAGGAAAGCGTGTAGCCCAAACGCCTCATTTCTCCCAAACTGTGCGTAAGAAGCTGCGCCACATGGCCTTGGCGACGAAATTCAGGATAACTAGCAACACTCGCAATCCCGGCCATTTTCCATTTTTGCTTGTTAATCAACACTTCAAGTGGTAGAATTTGTAGCTTTGAAACCAGTTTTCCTTCTTGATAAATCCCGTACAAATGCTGCTGACTAAACTTTTCGACTTTTTCACCAATCTCCTCGATCCTCAGTTGGTATCCAAATGCGTATTCACCTAATTTTATTGCTTCTAGAATCGAAGCCTCTGTTGTTAAATTCTCAATCTTCATAGATCAACGCCCTCGTTTCTCTGTAGAATAGTGGTGGCACCATTCCCCGCAATTTATGTGCGAGAATGGCACCACCACTACTAAAAAACAATTTTATGCTTCTACACTACCAGATTTTAGTGTCCAAGTATAGAATTAATTAAACTCGTTTCACTGCCATTCGGATAGATCACAAATAATAGGAAGTAGACGACAAGCCCTGTTACTGCCGCGGTCAGCCAAACGCTCAGCGTATATTTACCTAACTTACGATGCAAACCTAGTTTGTTACGGTAACCACTGACTAAACTAATCAAACCGAGTACAGCGCCTACTGTAGCCGCAATAATATGTACAGTGAGAAATATCAGATAAAACATTTTTAAACTGTCTGGACCACCAAAAGCATAGTTGCCAATGAAAATCGTCCGATATTCATAAATAACGAAGAATGCTAAAGCGAATATCGCTGACAGTGTCATTGTTCGCCGATGCTTATCCACTTCTTTCCTCTTTATCTGACGAACCCCTATAATCATTAAAATGGCACTAATATCGACACATAACGTACTAACTGTTGGTAATAACTGCATAGTTATCCTCCTCATATTGAAATCGTAATTTGGTAAAATAGCAATCCAAATCACTTATAATAAATTAGTTTCCCATTCCTATAGTTGAACAGCCAGCAATCAAAATTGCTAGCCTTCGCTCACTACAGGTTGTACTTTTGCATCATTTGTTTAGTCTCAGCATCAGCTCGTACTTTTTCCACTGCAAACCATTTAAAAAAAGTAATACCCAGAAAAACGCCGTACACTAACTCTTGCAAAACTTTCATGATCACACCGCCATTTTGCTGATCTTGCACCACATTGGTACCAAGAAAGAATTCTGGACCTGTAATGTGAAGATTCTGCATGATAGCTGGTGACACACAGAGCGCCATCGCAGCTAGCCACTGACTGGGATCAGAGTAAGTGGCATAAAGCGGCGTACTCGACAAAATAATTAATGCACATGCTGGCGTGAGTAGAATGCCATTCCCAAAAATATAAGCGATTTTTGGTAGACCCGAAATATTATGACCATTATCAACACGATCAAAAATGTGCCACCACATAATAAATGCTAGTAAGAAGAGAACAGCGATCGCTAGGTTGTGATAAAACATACTTACTTTCACAAAATCAAAGATAAACGGCACATGGTAAAAAGAAAACATTGCATTAAAGAGTAGTAGTGCCAGAATCGGTTTTGACATAAAAATAAATAGACGGTTGTGCACAATTCGGTTGACGATACTAAGTGGTAGCGCATACCAGACAAATGGTGGCAAGACAATAAACAGAAGTGCCATCTGAATCATGTGAAACATGAAAGAAATATGCCCCATTAGATCTAGTGGTGAACCTTTTGTTAAGTAAAATAGGGTCACTGCAATTGAAAAAGTGATGCGCTCTCTCTGTTCGCGAATGAAATAAAGGCCTACTCCCCATAGTATCATTAGAAACCCAAATAAATAAGGACTCCAAAGTGCGGTAAAACTAAATATCTTCAAAGCAAACACCTTGCGGCACCTCCCCACCCTATTCTTCACGTTGCCTCAAGTTACCTCGATTACGCTACGAAAAAAATCGACTACCAATGACTATTTCCAGCTCAAATAAAGATCAACTTTTCACCGGTCAGATCCATACCTCAATGATGAAGGTTGCGGCAACGATGAGTGCCACAAATGTGCCAGCTAGCATGAAGACTTGGATGGCACCGTAGCCTTCTTCTTTCATGTGCATGAGGTAGAACAGTTGCAATACGACTTGGACGACTGCTAGTAAAATGAGAAATGGCATAAAATACAGCGCTTCGATTGTTTTGCCAGCAACAATTGCGAAGGCGACACCAGTCAATGCAATCATCAGCATGAATGAGATGATCTGGTATTTCATTTCTTCCTTGTTTCGTTTCTTACGATAGGCAAGTTCTTCGTCAGAGAGCTCATGATAATGTTCGTTCATAACCTACCCCACCATTCCCATTAAATAGACAACTGTGAAGATGAATACCCAAACGACATCAATAAAATGCCAGTAGAGAGTTGCGACATAGAATTTAGGTGCGTTATACAAGTTTAACCCACGTTTCGCATTCCGGATCATTAGTGTTGTGATCCAGCAAAGTCCAAAGAGTACGTGCCCACCATGGGTCCCAACCAGCAGATAAAAAGATGAACCGAAGGCGGAACTAGTCATCGTGTGATGAAATTCAGTGACGTAGTGATGAAATTCGCTGATTTCTAGAATCAGAAATGTCAGTCCAAGTAGGACAGTTACCCCAAGCCAAAATTGCATCATTTTAAAATTAAAATTTTTCATATAGTAGATCGCAAAGGCACTAGTGAGTGAACTGGTTAGTAGCAAAATCGTGGCAATGAATACGGTTGATAGTTCAAACATATCCTGCGTTTTCGCCATAGCCGGGTCAGCACCACGGTTTCGGAGTGCGAGGTAAGTCGCGAATAAACAGCCAAAAAGTACAGTTTCCCCCGCTAGAAACATCCAGAAGCCAATAAATTTATTTTTGCCCTCTGCTGTGACTTTCTCAGGATGGGTTGGCCAGGATTTAGTCGAAAATTTCGCCTCTAGATTCATTGAACCTCATCCTCCAGTTCCTCTTTATGTATATGGTAACCAAGATCGTCTTTGATTGAACGAATGAACATTGAACCAAATGTGGTTAAGCCACCAACTGCCACAAGAGCCCAAGGCCATCCCTCGTAATCTCCATGATACATGATACCAAATGCAGCAATGAACAAACCGAGTGCGATCGTAAATGCAAGGATCGAGTCATTTGGCATATGAATATCAGCTAATGGCTCAGCAGGAATCAAATGACCATTTCCTTCTGTTTTCTCGAGCCAATAGGCATCTAAGTCGCGAACCAGTGGTAATTGAGCAAAGTTATATTCTGGTGCAGGTGATGAAACCGCCCATTCAAGGGTGCGCCCATCTTGCCATGGATCATTAGAAACGCGCTCGCGCTTCAATGACGATTGAATCACATTAATAATCAAAATAATCGTCGCAGTTGCCATGAATAATGCACCAATTGAAGAGACAAGATTCGCGGCATCCCAGCCTTGATTAGCGCCATAGGTAAATACACGACGCGGCATTCCCCAAAGACCTAAGAAATGTTGAATAAAGAATGTCAGATGAAAACCGATGAAAAATAACCAGAAAGTCCATTTACCAAGCTTCTCACTCAGCATATAGCCAAACATTTTCGGCCAGTAGAAATGCAGTCCTGCAAACATCGCAAGAATAACACCACCAAGAATAACATAATGAAAATGGGCGACAACGAAATAAGAATCATGATACTGGAAATCGGCTGGTGCAGTAGCAAGCATGACGCCAGTGACACCACCAGCCACGAAAGATGGGATAAACCCTGCCGCATACAACATCGGTGTTGTAAACGTGATCTTCCCGCCCCACATTGTCATCAGCCAGTTAAAAATTTTGATCCCAGTTGGTACTGAAATCGCCATTGTTGCAATCGCAAAGACGGCATTAGTTGTCGGCCCAAGTCCAACAGTAAACATATGATGCACCCACACCATGAACCCAAGGAAACTAATTAACACAGTTGCAAATACCATTGAACTGTAACCAAACAAACGCTTCCTTGAGAATGTTGGAATCACCTCAGAAAAGATTCCAAAGGCAGGCAGAATGAGAATATACACTTCGGGATGTCCGAAAATCCAAAACAGGTGCTCCCAGATAATCGTGTTACCGCCATTCGCCACATCAAAGAAATGAGTACCAAACAAGCGATCAAGCATCATAAGCGCCAAACCAATTGTGAGTGGTGGTAACGCAAATACAATCAGTGCTGATGTGACAAAAGTTGTCCATGTAAAGAGTGGCATGCGCATGTAAGTCATGCCAGGTGCACGCATATTCACAATCGTTGCGATAAAATTAATTCCGCCGATAAAAGTACCAATCCCAGCAATTTGCAGTCCTAGTACATAGAAATCAATTCCATGCGACTGACTAACCAGTGACAAACTGGCATATGAAGTCCAGCCAGCATCCGGTGCCCCGCCAAGAAACCAAGAGCAGTTAAGAAAAATACCACCAAAGAAAAACAACCAGAATCCGAGTGCATTTAAAAAAGGAAATGCCACGTCACGAGCGCCGATTTGCAAAGGCATAATCGCATTCATGAATGCAAATATCAGCGGCATTGCTGCTAGAAATATCATCGTCGTGCCATGCATCGTCATGACTTGGTTATACATGCCCGATGACAAAAATGTGTTATCTGGCACGGCTAGTTGAATGCGAATGAACATCGCTTCAATGCCTCCGACACAGAAGAATAATCCCCCTGCAAATAAATATAACTTAGCAATTTTCTTATGGTCAACCGTGGTCATGTACTTCCAAATCGTACCCCAGAAACCCCTCTTGACATTGTTACCGTAGGTAGGAGCGAATGTTGCACTATTCATAGTATCCCCCTCATTCTGCCTTCAAGCTTTGCAGGTAAGCTGCTACAGCTGTAATATCTTCATCAGATAGTTCCCCATACTTTCCTGACATCTTGTTGCCAGCTTTCACAGCATCAGGGTCTTTTAGCCACTTCTCAATATTTTCAGTATTGTTATCTAACACACCAGCAAGCTTTGTCCGGTCACCGAAATTCGCAAGATTTGGTGCTAAACGAGCCGCAGCAGGTCTTTTATCGACAGCACTCACAGCATGACAACTAATGCAACTTTGTTCAAAAACCTCTTTCCCTCTCGCGACGGTTACATCTGTTGTTACAGCCGCAGCTACACTTGTTGCATCTACTGCACCAGAGGCAGCATTTTCAAGTCGATTCTCAGTTTTCTTCATCGAAGCAACCCACTTATCATATTCATCACGGGGAATTGCTCTGACTTTGAAATCCATTAAAGCATGGGATGGTCCGCATAGTTCAGCGCACTTTCCAGCAAATAAATTACCTGCTTCTGTTGCCTTTTTTGAATCAAATTCTAAATAAAATTCATTGACATTATCAGGATTTGTATCAATTTTTCCGCCTGCAGCTGGCACCCAGAAAGAGTGCTTTACATCTGAGGACTGTAAATTGAAATAAATTTTTTCATCGGTCGGTACGACAAGCTCTTGTCCGACAACGATGCCATCCTTCGGATACTCAAATTCCCACCAATATTGGTTTGAGCGAACATTAATGACTATTGCATCGCCTTTGAGCGTTTTCGCCGGTTTTGTTTCAGCTAGTTTGTATGTATAAATGACCGTCGGAATTGCAATGACAATCAGTAAGAGTATTGGAATTACAGTCCAGATGATCTCAAGCTTGTGATTGCCTTCCACCTGTACCGGAATCGCCTGATCTCCCTTTTTTCTACGAAAGCGAATCACGACGATAAAAAATATCGTCATTACCACTAGCATCACAAGGGCCATGATAGCAGCTGTAATCAGCATGATGTCATACTGCTCCTTGGCGACCTCTCCTGCTGGCGCGAGCGTTGAATTCGCTCTATTCCCACAACCCGTGATGACTAACAGTAATATAGCTGATAAACTGAATAACCTTTTCATGAAAATCCCCTCTGTGCAGAATAGATTTTTTTGCGTGGTACGTCTTGGTGCTGTCTATATCAAGCCATGTATTTTAAATCGCAGAATATTCCGCGATTTAAGCCGAAACCTGTCGAATGGCTAAATTTTTTCAAATACAATGATCTATGCTAGCATTCGATCAATCAGAGTCACAACAATCATTGCGGAAAAGCTGAAGATTAAAAAGTTTAATGAGTAGAAAAAATTTCTTGATGCCCACTTTTTTGTATCTGCGTTACGAAAGCCTTTGATAGTAAAATAAAGCCATCCAAGTGATAGAAGCGATAACACAACGATAAAATAGATACCAAGATCTCGTAATACATAAATCATTGGGAACAGCAGCAAAATCCAAAATATAATGCGCCCTTTCGTTTGATTGAATCCTTTAACAACCGGCATCATTGGAATACCAGCTGCGCGGTATTCTTCACATCTTCTAATTGCTAATGAATAAAAATGTGGTGGTTGCCAAATAAACATTAAGCAAAATATACCGATCGCAACCGGATGCAAATGCTGGTCAACACATAGCCAACCGATAATCGGTGGCACCGCCCCAGCAAAGCTCCCTATAATCGTGTTGTACACGGTAATACGCTTTGCCCAAAGGGAGTAAACACCCACATAAATAAAAACACCAAACAGTCCTACAATCGCAGCCGCTAAAGATAAATAAGCTAATGCACCGAGTCCAATTAGGATCAATGCAAACCCAAGTATCATGACCGTTCGCAAACTAATTGTTCCGGTAATCGTTGGTCGCTCTTTTGTTCGCGACATTAAATGGTCGATGTCTCGGTCGATATAATTGTTTAAACCACATGCGCCTGCAATAATCATGCCTGTCCCTAGTAAACTTAAAAATATAGTTGCTAAATTATCAAGAACACCTTGTCCGGTGAAGTAAAGCGCTAACCACGTACCAGTAAAACTAGTAAATAAATTCGAATAAACAATGCCTACTTTTATCAGTGCTAAATAATCTTTTATCATCGATTTTTGCAACTCGCATTCCCCTCGCTGCAGTTATTTTGTTGAAAATGAGAATATATCGCAACCATTTTAGTACAATACTGCAAAAATCTTTCTATTTCCTCATTCTTCAGGTAAGATAAATACGAATATGAGCGAAATCATGCTTGATTCCATCTAACCATTTGTCATTCTTATCACAGTCCACTTATTTACATCACTGTTGTTCTCTAAGTTCGGTCTAATTATAAGCCAGCCATTTTCAATTCACAAACTTAATGCTTCAATAGCCATTCCGCTATTAACAAAGGGAACTCGGCCTCTATATGCCCTTTTTCAATGGTATTTTGGACTATGTTCAACGAATTATATTAGTAAGCCACATCTTAACTACTGAGAATGATGTAAATCTAGAAAAACAAACACATCGACCGAGAAGAGGTACCTTTCTATGAAGAAGTTTTTAAAACCACTCGCTGTCCTCACAACGCTTGCAATGTTTACCATTCTAATTGGTGGAGCACTTGTCACAAGCACAGGCTCTGGACTTGGTTGCGGCCGCTCATGGCCATTTTGCCAAGGGGAAATTATTCCTGACAATATCACTCCAGAACTCATCATTGAAATGGCACATCGGCTGAGCACGTTCTTTGGCTCATTCTTTGTTTTGGGACTGGCCTTCTTTAGTTGGCGAACTTACCGCGGGAACAGGGAGGTTACCTTCCTTGCAGTGACTTCTGTCATTTTTCTGTTTGTACAAGCCTTTCTTGGAGCAGGGGCTGTGCTTTGGGGGCAAAACGACTTTATTATGGCACTTCATTTCGGCATCTCATTAATATCATTTGCCTCTGTCTTTCTATTAACATTGCTTATTTTTGAATTTGACCAAAAATGGGGTACGGACAAATTAGTCCTATCAAAAAGAATGAGGGCAGAAATATTGTGGTTGTTTGCCTTTTTGTTTGTGGCAATTTATAGCGGTGCACTGGTACGCCATACGGATGCATTACTTGCCAATTTGAACTTCCCGTTTTCCGGAAATGGTTTTCAGATGCCAAGTACTTTACAAGAGTGGGTACAGACACTCCACCGCGTAGCAGCTGCAGTTTTATCGATATGGATTTTCAAACTAATGGTTCAATATTGGCGTAGTTACTCACAGTTTACCGTCCTATGCTGGGCATGGACCGTAGCCTTTATTCTTGTTCTTTGTCAAGCAGTGACCGGAGTCCTCAATGTTATGACTCGAATTGATCTTTATCTGACACTAGCGCATTCATTCTTCATTACCGCTTTGTTTGGACTGATTTGCTATATCGTTTTACTTGCCTTACGGGGAAAGAAAATAGGTAAACGATATTGACATAGTCCATAGACAAAGGAGGTGCAGTGTGCCCCTTTGTCTATGGACTTTTCCAGCTATTGTTTAGGTGTTAAATTTCTCAAAAGAATATTGGTCAATTTTTCACCATTGGTATCAAATTCTAATTTTACAGTCGCATAATTTTCATCAAGATATGTTAGTATGATTGGTTGTTCACTT
>JAVBKE010000062.1:0-10266 GCA_031554185.1 Caryophanales bacterium | reverse complement strand
GTTAACATTAACATGAAAACAGATAACGTCAGTAGTAATGAAAGCCATTTTTTACTTTGATACATAGTTTAATTAGATCTCCTTATTTTCTATTTTCGAGTTTTTTTGAATATAGTGTGGTGCTCGGTCTGCAACAACTTCATATCCTCCAAGATCGTTAATCTCTTTTTTTAGCCCATCTGAGCGAATTAATCGCAATAGCTGTTGACCTGCTTTGCTTTCATAAAAGCTTTCGCTCATCAATAAATCATATGATTCATCAGCTACTGGAACGAAGTCTAACCCAAGAATCCGGGCTGCTGCATAAATCCCAAGCCCAACGGTGTATGCATTTGCTTCTACTTCGGCGGCAACGCTGAGATGAGAGAAGAATTCCCGATGATAGCCACTGATTTCCGCTACGTCGATCGCTTCTTCTCGTAACATTAGGTCTAGTAATATCCGTGTACCAGCACCTTTTTGCCGATTGACAAACTGGACATCTTTCTGTAGTAAGTCACGCACATGCTCAATCTGTAACGGGTTACCCTTCGCAACAATCCAGCCCTGATTTCTTCTCAAAAACGGTTGCAATACGAATGTATGGTTACCAGCAAAACGCGCCACATAAGAACGATTGTAATCCTTCGTATCAGGATCGAGTAAATGAATTCCAGCTACATGTGCTTCCCCTTTTTGTACTGCAAGAATGCCCGCCATACTACCGGTATGCGCTGAGATCGCTCGTCCACCTTGCTTTTTCCAATGTGAAGCAATTAGATCTAATGTCATATCATGACTACCACTAAAAAATAAGGTATTGGCCACTTCATTGAGCGGTTTATGCAGCTCTACCTGGACGATGTCACCCGCTTCATGCCCGACAATTGATGGTGGAATAATGAGCATTGCGTCTGCACGTACTAGGCTCATCGTAATCCCAGCAGCACGCGGCAACGGAACTGCCACATAATCTTCATGGACTTTGGCAACGGTCACCCTGATGAAGTCCTCAGCGCCCAAAGTTGAAACTACTCGCCGCCCTAATTTGACATTGAGCTTTTCTCTGACTGGCTCTTCTATGCCTAGGTATTGGCAAATTAACGGGCGCAGAAACCACTCCAGTGATAAATAAGCAGAGACAGGATAGCCAGGAATTCCGATCACCATTTTCCCTTGTACTTTGCCTATTATGACCGGTTTACCCGGCCGGCAAGCAACCCCATGGGTGAACACTTCACCAATTTCTGCAAGCACTTCTTGCGTGTAGTCTCTTCTACCCGCTGATGAGCCTGCATTGACTATAATCATTTCAGAATTCTGCACTGCACGCAAAATCGCCTGTTTGATTTGGTCTTTATCATCTGTAACAACAGTAAATAGCTTGGCATTACCACCCCAAAGATTGACATAGTTAGCGAAAACAGTTCCGTTAAATTCAATTAGTTTTCCCTGAGTAGGTGTTTCCTGTGCTGCTACTAGTTCATGCCCTGTCGGAATAATCGATACCAATGGTTTTTTAACAACCGCAACGGTTGTAATCCCACTCGCAAGCATAGCGCCTAAATCAACTGGACGAAATATGTGCCCTTCGGTAAAGAGCATTTCTTCTGCGGTAATGTCCTCACCAATCGGTCTGATATGTTGCCAAGGTGTAGCTGGGCTGATAATCTCCACTTCACCAGTTTCAAGTTCCTGCACGTATTCGATCATAATGACAGCGTTAAACGGTGATGGCACTGGATTTCCAGTATCAACATAGGCAAACTGCCTCGGTGTAATTCTAAGCGGATTTCTTTCATGCGCTAAATATGTTTCTTCAGCGACAACGGCGATCCCATCCATTGCTGAAGCATGGAAATGCGGCATTGAATTTTGAGCAAACACCGGCTTAAAAGATACCCGCCCTAACGCATTTTCAACAGCAATCATTTCGGAAGCGCGCTTAAATTGATACCGTTCTAGCAATTCTTCCCGTGCAACCGACCGTGGTTTGTCTTCCAAATAAACAATCCGTTTATTTCTACTAGCCATACCATTCACCTCATTTACGCCCATCTTTCTTGTCAATTGCCTCTTTTAAATCTGATGCATACTTGAAACATTAAAAACTATATCAGCAGCACTTCTGCCATCTCATTTTTATCTATGCCTTCCACTGCTTCCTTAACAATCAATAAACCATCACAATCTACTAAGGTCGAGATCAGCCCAGACTTGCCTAGGACAGGTTCAGCGATCAATTCATTCTGATCGTGAATCAGTTTTACCCGAATAAAATCTGTCCGACCAACAGCAGATGCAATCCGGCAAGATGATTTTGCATAGAGCGTTTTTCCTGATTGCCCATTCATACCAAGTAGCTTAGCCATCACCTGACTAACAACAATATGTAAGACAATCAGTGCAGCCGCTGGATGACCTGGTAAGCCAATCACCGGTTTACCATTGGCATTTGCTATAATTGTTGGTTTACCTGGTTTCATGGCGATACCATGAACATAAACGCCAGGTTCACCTAGATTACCGATAATATCAGCAACGAAATCCTTTGCGCCAACAGAGCTTCCCCCAGATAAAATCACACAATCAGATACTGTCATCGCTGCCAGGCAAGCTTGCTCGATCGCTATCTCATTATCTGGCAGGATTCCTCGGTCACGCACTTCACAACCAAGCGCTCCAAGAACTGTAACCACTGTGATATTATTAATCGTTCGTACCTTTCCAAGCGGCATTAATTCTTCTGAAAAAGGGACAACCTCATCACCAGTAGAGAAATAGGTAATGACGGGCCTCGCAAACACCTGAACACTCGTCACACCATTCGCTGCCAAAGCGCCAAGCTCCTGCGAACGAAGCCTAGTGCCTTTTGCGATCAGTAAGCTTCCCGCTTGATAATCTTCTCCTACACCAATCACATTCTCACATGGGGCTACCTGCCGATAGACGCATAGCATATCTTGATTCTTTTCCACATGCTCAATCATGACCATTGCATCAGCATTTGTCGGCAACATTCCCCCAGTAGGTACATAAACAGCCTGACCCGTTACTAATGGCAATAGGCATGCCTCTCCCATACTTACTTCCCCGGTGATCGTCAGAAAACTTGGCATGCTCTCACCTGCACCAAATGTATCTGCTGCCTTAACGGCATAACCATCTACCGATGATCTTCGGAAAGCGGGAATTGGCTCCTTGACATAAACATCACAATTAGTAATCCTGCCGTACGCATCCTGCAACGGAACATACTGAAAACGCTCAATTGCTGAAACATGTGTTGCGATCAATTCACTGATTTCCGAAAGCGTTTTAACATGAAAAAAATTCATTGGTCTTCACCTTTTCTCTACTTTATAACATCATTATCTACGAATAAAAGTCTCTGAGACAAAGCATTATTGGCCACTTCAAGCATTTCATGGATCTTATGAAAACGGCTTCTCTAGTTGTACAATATAATCCAATTGCAGCGATTTCAAATCAAGCAGAGCAGGGTCAATATTTGTCAACCTTGTACTTTTAATCACCTTTGTATAATTTGAACATTTCAAGCAGCCATGGATTTGCTCTGTTTCAGAACCTTCAATCGTCACGACACGAATCGATTGATGATCTTCATTTCCACAATAAGCACAGCTGATCTTCTTATCATTCCACTGTGTGTGACAACGTGGACACTGCAAAGATTTACGTCCATTCTTACTGATGACTGCTAAACGTGGTGGCTCACCACAACAAGGACAAGCGCCAAGTATCTTGATTGCGCTTAGTTCATCTGCCATTTTTTCCGAAACGACCTGTAGAATTGGTCTTAGTGTATTTTCTGCAATGAAATGAGGCATCCAATCGGCAACACCTTGCTCTCTAGCAAAATGAGCAAAGTAGCCTTCGTTGAAGGCGGTTGCCTGCCTGACCCATTCCAATGCTAATCGATCATCTACTATGGGCATGATTTGGTTGACATCGTTTGTACAAGCTGGTTGTACTTCCGCTAGTAGCTGTAACATATTGACTAGACTTGACCGCAAATCATCTTCATTAATACTGTATCTGATTTGATTGATAAGCGGCATATGATCACTTTGTGATACCATCGTAATTGTCATATCAGTCAGCTTGTTCTTCTCTTGTTGCTGCTGTACAATAAATGCTTCTTGGCGCTTTGTGTATTCTTCAGAAACGACTCCCACATTATTCAACGAGCTACACACCTCCATCTGTTTCAGAAAGTTTTCTATGTAAAACATTTATGCTTAAACACCAATAAAGCCAGCACAAGTGAAAGCTGAATTCAGTCTTTCGCCTGCTGGATGCCAGCTACTTTATTGATGTTGACTTTTCATAACAACCTGATCGATCGTGGGTCTACTATTTCGTATTAGTCTTCTTTTTATTCTCCCTTTGGTCCTTCGGGATATACTGACCAGTTTCAACCATTTCATCATACCAAGCACCATGATGTGATTTGGCATATTCCTCAGACACATCACCTTTAACCATGCCATGAAGTCCGCCTTGCGCATTTGGATGCAGTGCTGCTAAGAAAATATGACCAATAACGACGGCTGTTGCAACACTGACCGTCACTGCATGCACTGGGTATCCCCATTGCACAATCGAATCAGGAAAGAACTGCGGAAACCAGATAATGAATCCAGAAATAACAAATCCAGCACAGCATAGTATCTGTAAAATCGAATTGATTTTTGTACCGCCATTTAAAAATCCTTGCTTCGGAAAATCAGCATGTAAACCAAAGAATTCCTTTGGAAACACTTTGATAAACTCCCAGTCGCGCTTTCCCCATGTAACACACTGTTTCAACCAGTGGAAGAAACTTTTCCGGTCAACAATCAACATAAACACGATTGTGCTGACTAGTATCACGGCAAAAATACGGTGTACTACATGTGTGTTTTCCGGCCCCCCAAATATCGAGTAAATGAAATCAAGTTTCTCCCAGTTATAAAACATTGGCATACCAGTAATATAAAGCATCAGGAAACAGGCAACATAAGTCCAATGTGCAACCCGCGGTGCCCAGCTAAAACGAGGAACCATTTTCTCACTATTGTTCATGGTCTTCTCCTCCATCTGCTTTTTCTTTTTTGTTAAAAATTTTATTTGTGACGATTGCAGTAGCTACAGCCATTGTTGTTGCGCCAAGCATCATTTTCCCAAGCGGTTGCGCATAGTCTTTCC
This sequence comes from Caryophanales bacterium, assembly GCA_031554185.1. Classification (GTDB taxonomy): domain Bacteria; phylum Bacillota; class Bacilli; order JARBTR01; family JARBTR01; genus JAVBKE01. The sequence continues at coordinate 5,076 of JAVBKE010000062.1, read as the reverse complement.
AGACAATTTGTGACAGTGTTAATTCTGGATTTGCTGGTAAATCATATACCGCTGGTTTATTCGCCAGCAAGAAAACCATCGCAGTCCCATTTAATCCTTCAGGATTGTAAATGTTCGCACTCGGATAACGCTCCTTGACAACGGCTAATCTTTCCTCTGCAATCTTAAGCATCTCAGCGCGAGGTCCAATTGTCAGCGACCCAGTATGGCACGCTGTTACGCAAGCTGGGTCGAGTCCATTGTCAAGGCGATCTGTACATAATGTACATTTCCGTGAAACCTTTTTGTCATGACCATTCTGATCTTTAATCGTTCCTAACCGGATCACATCAAATGTGCAGTTTGTCACGCAGTAGCCACAAGCAACACATTTTTCCGGATCAAGGACAACTGATCCCCACTCTGAATGAGATAGTGCATTTTCTGGGCACACTTTTTCACAAGCGGCATCAACACAATGAAGACATGATTTATGGGCAAAGAGCCAATCTAGACCCTCGTTACGAGTTGTATTTTCAACTTCTTTGTAGGTAATGTTATTCCAAGTGACATCGCTGAGTTCAGTGTGAGATGCATAGCCAGAAAAACCTTCGATATCAGCTGGGAGGTCATTCCAGTTCTTACAAGCAACCATGCAAGCACGGCAACCATCACATTTTGTTACATCGACAAATTTTACTAATTCTTGGGCCATGTTTTACACCTTCCTTACGTCACATAGGAATGCTTTGAATTCTGGAATCGATGAATTCGCATCACCTATATGCGGCGTTAATGTGTTTGCAATTCCACCTTTGACGAAGCCTTTAAAGCCAAATTGCCATGGCATACCGATTTGATGCACTTTCTTGCCATTGATTGTTCTTGGTTTGAATCGTTTTGTCACAAGTGCAAAGGCTTCGATTTCACCGCGTGCTGAAGCTACCTTCACCTTATCCTTGTGTGAAATGCCTTTTTCTTTTGCCAGTTCTTCACTGATCTCGATGTAGAGGTTACTCACTAGCTCGGAAAGCCATTCTTGGTTTCGTGTCATCGATCCTGATTGCCAGTGCTCTGAAACACGGTAAGTCGTTGCGATAATTGGATATTTGCTGAATTCACCCTTTTGATCAAATGCTTTTGTAGGCATCTGAACAGCTGGGTTGAAGCCAATTGATGAGAAATTATTTTTAGCTGGTGTTTCATATGGCTCGTAATGCTCTGGAAAAGGTCCTTCATTCATGACTGCAAAGAGATTACCGACACCACCCGTTGTCATAATAAAAGGTCTCATCCCGCTACCATCTGGCGTACCTGGACTGAGCGTTTTCGTGAAGTCAGGTACATCATTACCAATCCAGGCCATAGAGCCATCCTTATCAACGCCCCACTTAATCTCTACTTTTAGAGGGTTCCATGGGTTCCCCTCCAAGTCACATGACGCGCGATTATAAAGCACACGACGATTGGCTGGCCATGCATATGACCAATTTAGGAAATTACTCATTCCTTCATTCGTGTTATCACGCTTCTTCGACTTATTACCTTCTGATTCTGTATAGAATCCTGTGTAAATCCAGTTTCCAGCACTGGTTGTCCCATCATCAAGCAGGTTGGCAAACTTCTCTACCAACTTTCCCGTTTTCAGGTCATAACCGTTGATTTCACGTGCAACCTTATCAATATCTGGATGCCCTTTAGCACCAAAGTCCCAAGCCAAAGCGTTCACTGCCGCTGCACTTTTTGTCGTACGATCTTTGTAGGCATCTTTTAAATGCAGTGCAAGATTGTGAATGATTTCTAAATCCGCTTTAGAATCGCCTTTGGGTTCAATGGCTTCCCAACGATATTGCATCCAGCGTCCTGAATTTGAAACAGATCCTTCTTTTTCATATGAACTACAGGCTGGTAAGAAGAAAACTTCTGTTTCAATATCTGCGGGCTGGCTACCAGCATCTTCTTGCCAAAATGAAGCCGTCTCTGTTTCCCAAAGGTCAACCGCTACCATCCATTTCAGTTTTGATAGCGCTGCTTTTTCTTTGGATGAATTTGGTCCGCCAACAACTGGATTAGAGCCCCAAAGGAAAGCACCTTCGATACCGCCACTTGCCATCTCTTCAAAAACACGCATATGTGAATAGTCTTTACCTGGTGTTAATTTCGGTAGATAGTGATATCCCCATTCATTTTCTGCTGTTGCACGATCGCCATAATAAGCTTTCTGCAAACTGGTATAGAATTTTGGTTTATTAGCAAAATAACCCGTCTTCGGTGTGATTCGCTCCATAAAGCCTGTCCATGTTGTATCAGTCGCAACTGGTGTCTCCATATAGCCCGTTGTATTGTGATACAAAAGGCCAAAGTCAGTTGATCCTTGGACATTTGACTCCCCACGAAGTGCATTTACACCACCACCAGCGATTCCGATGTTCCCGAGTAGCAATTGAAGCATCGCCATAATCCGAACGTTTTGTGAACCGACCGTGTGCTGTGTAATCCCCATTGCATAAAGAATTGTTCCTGCTTTATCTCGAACCCCAGTAGCCGCGAATGCATCATAGATCTGAAGCAATTGGTCTTTTGGTGTTCCTGTTGTCTTCACGACTGTATCTATATCATAACGAGCATAGTGTTTCTTCAACAATTGAAAGACAGAGTTCGGTGCCTGTAAAGTTGCATCCTGCACAGTCTTTCCCGCTGCATCCGTTACAAAAGCCCATTTACTCTTATCGTAACTTCTTTTTTCTTCGTTGTATCCACTAAACAAACCGTCATCAAATGTAAACCCATCGGTTACAAGGTATGACGCATTCGTATAAGCGGCAACGTATTCCTTGAAATAAAGTTCCTTTTCAAGAATGTAATTGATCATCCCACCAAGAAAGGCAATATCCGTTCCTGATCGAAGCGGTGCATAAATATCTGATTGCACTGAAGTCCGTGAAAATCTTGGGTCTACTGACAGTAGCTTCCCGCCTTTTTCTTTTGCTTTTAAAATCCATTTAAAAGAAATTGGATGGTTTTCAGCTGGATTGGCTCCCATTACTAAGATACAATCCGAATGTTGCAAGTCGTTCCAATGATTTGTCATTGCTCCACGACCGAATGAAGGCGCCAGACCGGCGACCGTTGAAGAGTGTCATATCCGGGCCTGATGTTCAATCCAGGTCATACCAAGGCCAGCACGAAGTAATTTACTCACTAAATATGTTTCCTCGTTATCAAGTGCAGCACCACCGAAACTCGCGATTGCTTCTGTCTTATTAACAGGCACACCGTTTTCCATTGGCACAAATGTACGATCACGTGAATCTTTCATTCGATCCGTAATCGTGCTGTACATCCAATCCCATTCTTTTTCTTCCCATTTACTACTTCCAGGCGCTCGGTACAAAGGTTTTGTGACCCGCTTATCAGTTGTATACAACTGACGAATCGTTGTCCCCTTTGAACATAAAGACCCTTCATTAATCGGATGATCTGGATCACCCTCCGTATAAATCACATCGTTTTCGGTGGCGTAAACAAGAATACCGCACCCAACTGCACAATACGGGCAGATCGTTGGTGTTGGTTTTAACTTCGCTGTTTTCAACTGCATCGATGCTGCTTTTGCAGAACTATCATCAAAACCGAGCTCTAGTACAGCTAATGTAATACCAGCGGCACCAGAAAGCTTTAAGAACTGACGTCTTGTAACATTTTTCACCATGTCATCTTCCCCTCCTATTATTATTTAAAAATGACACACCCTAGCAAATAATACTACGCACAAACAGCATACTCAGTTCCGCCTATACAAGGTCATTACTAACTCTACCAATTTGTGTATAAATCAATGCATCTTTGCTTCTTAAATACCCAACAACCTCTACATTCAAAAACTTAGCCAACTGCAAAGCTTGCTTGGTTGCAGCAGTTTTTGATGCCACAACTGGAAAACCGAATTTTGCAGCTTTGGAAAGCATTTCATAGGAAATGCGCCCAGTCGTCATCAGAACCAGCTCCCGGCGAGCAATGTGATTTCGAACTGCATAGCCAATCACCTTGTCCACTGCATTATGCCGACCAATATCTTCGCGCACAACAAAAGAGCCATCAGGAAACAAGAGACAAGCGCCATGCATTCCGCCAGATGCAATATACATCGGCGAATTTTGCGCAAAACTAGCTCGCTTTTTTAACAGATAACTAAGCTGGTATTTTCTTGTACAATGAACCTGGCTAAACGTTTTCACGTCAGTCATCGAAAAAAAGGTGACACCCCTACCGCATCCAGAAGTATAATGCTTCTTCTTATCAGTCAGTATACGTTCGATATCATTTGTAATCGACACCCGAATCGCCAATTTATCGCTAAAAACTTCAAGCGAAATAACATCATTCATCGACGTGATAAACCCTTCAGAAAATAAATAGCCACACACCCAATCTTCCAAATCACAATTGGAGAGTTGAAACACAGCTATTTCCTGTTGGTTTATAAAAAGTGAAATAGGATATTCATCCGGACAACTTTTTTTCACTGAGATACTCCTTTTTTAAATAATAAAGGTCTTCATAAATAGTAAAAGAAAATGCGCTAAAACGCAATGGATTTTGTCGAATTTCCGACTTAAATCAGTCACATTTTCGACAAATTTAACTTTTCCGAGCTTTCACTCTGCTCCCTACTCATTTAGGCAACCCAATTTAATGGTACCAAACTTCATTTTGTTTATTACTTTCCTATCATTTGGGCAATTTAATGGCATATTCTAAGCCGGATATTTTCCTCTATAAATCTTTTACCTCAGTAATCACAATTGTGATAAGAACAAATAGTTTATTTGTTTGTAACTACGACAATCCCTACCGATTTGCCCAAGTAGATGTCCAACTGGTGCATAAACTAATTTGAAATACTTTTTTTGAAAGGAGAATATCGGTGCCACCAACAAAAGGATTATTCGGTGGGCGCTCGCGAAACCCAGCAAATCCACTCATGGCATTACTCGGTGTTTCGCAAAAACCTATAAATCCATTAATGGCATTACTCGGCGGCTCACGAAAACCTATAAATCCATTAATGGCATTACTCGGCGGCTCACGAAAACC
>JAVBKE010000135.1:0-21121 GCA_031554185.1 Caryophanales bacterium | reverse complement strand
ACAAACCGCTTTTCGTCACGAGGTGGGCTACCTATGGTAAAGCACAAACGACAGCGTTCGGGACGAACTGCGTTTCGAGCGAAGCGAGATAAGTATTTCAATTGAAAAGAAAGCAAGATTCCGTGTAGGGTGCCGAGTAATACCACCCTTGTATACAAAAAAAGAGAGAAAAAGGGAGGACGAACGTAGTGATAGAAAGGGATTAGCGATATGAGAATTGCGCCTGAGAATTGGCGTTTTTGTATCTCGATGAAAAATAAGTTTTAGCATTACGAAGCATGGAAATAAATTACAAACTGATGTAGGTACCATGGATAAAGGATTTCTAAGCGCCTGTATTGGCTATCCCCTGTTTATGGGGATTTTTTCTACCCTCAAGAATTCTGAGATTATTGAGTTTCCTTTCATGAGTTCATCTGAAGACTTGTCGAGCAAGCCATAGATTCGCTTTTTATAAACAAAGTTAGCAACTTCCCATAGGTGTTCATTTGTCAGGAAAAGTTAAATCTTGTCACCGTTTGGCCTTAGAAAAAACTGTATGTGTTTGTAACCAACGCATCGTGCTAATTCGGCTACGCTTATATCTGCTCTAACGCAGAGATCTTTAAACTGTTCTATCTCGGGTATCACGGATTTATTTAATTAGGGGTTCTATAATCATTCCCCGTCCTCAATATGCCTCTAGCTAGAGCAAACGCTCAATATCAGCAGCGATCTTCACAGGTTTGGTTTGTGGTGCGTAACGTTTGATGACTTTCCCGTTCTGATCAACTAAGAATTTAGTGAAATTCCATTTAATTTTTTTTATGCCAAAAGCACCTTTCTTCTCGCTGGTTAGATAGGTAAACAGTGGATCGGCACTACTGCCATTTACATCGATCTTTCCGAACATTGGGAATTCTACACCATAGTTTAGCTGGCAAAATGATTCAGTCTCAGCTGCATCACTATATTCCTGATTGGCAAACTGGCTACAGGGGAAACCAAGAATAGAGAATCCGCCTTCTTCATATTCTTTGTAGAGTGCTTGGAGTCCTTCAAATTGTGGTGTCAGTCCACATTTGCTAGCTGTATTGACAATCAGCAATACTTTTCCTTTATATGTTTCAAGCGGAACTTCTAGACCGCTACTTTTTTTTACTGTAAATTGATAAATTGACATGTTTTCACCTCTGGAATGTTTGGGGTAAGTAATTAAATTAAAATGATGTAATCATAGCTTGTTTAACGATTCCTTGCATATGATTTAGAGCCTATCTTATTTAGAATAATAACAGATAAGCCAATGTAATAATAGCCATAGTATGGTACAATGTGAAGCAAAGAATGGCTTTAATTAGAAGGGAGAAATGAATGATGATGAAGGAATCGATTACTAACATTTTATCACAACAAGTAAATGCAGAGTACTATTCAGCATATTTATATTTGGCGATGGCGACTGACTGTGATAAGAAAGGTCTTAAAGGATTCTCACACTGGTTATTTCTACAGGCACAAGAAGAACTGTCTCATGGAACAAAGATTTATCAATATATGTTAGAGCGTGGTGGTACGCCAACTTTCTCTGATATTAAAGTTGCTTCAAAAACGGAGTGGAGCTCACTAACGAGTTTGTTTGAAGAAGTGTACGCTCATGAGCAAAAAGTGACAGAGATGATTCATGAGATTGCGTCACTAGCTATGCAAGAGAAGGATCACTCAACTTACTCATTTAACCAATGGTTTATCAATGAGCAGGTAGAGGAAGAAGCCAGTGCTGATGAAATTCTACAAACATTACGCTATGTGAAGGAAGATCCTGCATCTGTATTCCATTTAGATCGTGAACTTGGGGCGCGTGCGTTAGCATCAACAACCGAATTCGCAGAGTAAAGATTTAAGTTTTAATTATTGTTCATAAGGCATCCGGTAATATTTTTATCGGATGTTTTTTTGTGTTGTTTTTTTCAAATCCCCATATTTCACTTCTAAATAGCAGGCTATTCCCGTCTTTAAAAATCGTCAATTGAATGTATTTTTTTCCTCATTGTAATCAGTCCTTTTATAATTTGTCTTCATTTCGGGTAACTTAACTGTATATTAGTTGAAAATCTCTCAACAGGCGGGGCGTATCAATGTGAGAATGATTTGTAAAATGTTCTTTTCCTCGCACGCAGAGCGACCTGTGAGAACCGAAGAGAAAATGATTTGTGAGTGACATTATATTGGCCTTATTAATACAATTTTAAAAAGAGACACAAGGCTATTTCGGAGGAAAAATGACATATTTCATAGAAAATTTGCGTGAGAATGCTCGGAAGTTGGCTTTAACTCGGACTAGCGGCAAGAAAAAGCTGTCGGTTAGGTTGTTTTTGACGGATTTTAATCAAGATATGGCAAGTCTTGGTCTCTTTGTCGACGCTTTGCAAGAAAATCCAGCAAGTTGTGGACAGACTGCTGAGAATTGGCTCCTCGATAATTATGAGTTTCTGGATGAACAGGCTTTTGAAGTGAAGGCCAATCTGAGCAATGCCTTACTTGATCGCTTGCCTTGCTTGGATTCTGGTGCACTGAGGATTCAATCAATTGTCAGCGGTTATTTGAGCTGCGTGGATGGTGTGGCAAACGATGAGTCGCTGATTGCTTACATCAATGCTTATCAAGAAATTTCTGCATTGACAATTGCTGAAATTCGGACGATTCCTTTGGTTCTCAGGGTAGCGATCATTCATCGATTTGCTGAAACGATGGAGGAGCTGCGTGCGCGTAAAGACATTTGTCATCAGGTTGATCAATTTATTGCAGCGCTTGATACTGAGTCTCTTTCTGCTTCTGTAATAGAAGAGGCGCTCGATCACGCTGGGCAGCAAGCACCATTATCAGGGGCTTGGATTGTACATTTAGTGAGCCATTTGCGTGAGTTTGCTGATGATAACGAAATGGTGAATGAGTGGCTCAGTTGCCGGTTTGAGAATCAAGGTGATTTGAATAAAATTGTTTCATACGAACATGATTTGCAATCCAGTTACCAGATGGTCGCTGGTAATTTAATGACCAGTCTGCGTAAGAATGAACGACAGGCATGGGATGATATTTTCGCCAGTATCAGTATCATTGATCGGGTTTTTCAAAATGAGCCGACCGGGGTGTACTCGGCAATGGATCAGGAAAGTCGCAATCAATTATTAAATAAGGTGGAAAGCTTAGGGCAGAAACTGCGAGTGCCAGAGCGTCTGATTGCTGAGCGTACTGTTCAATTAGCTAGCGAAGAAGTAACGAGAGAGAAGATGCGTAAACACACGCCTGATCGATACTCTCGGCAAACGTTTATTGCCTACTATTTATGCGATGACAAAGGGATTCTTGAACTTGCTCGTTCACTGAAAAACTGTTGTAAACCGAAAGCACCAGCGCCAAATTTATTGCCAAAGACGGAAAAAAATTATTTTATTTATTTGACTGGATTTACGCTCTTATTCACGCTTATGTTTACGCTTTGGCTCAGCTATGGAAAATCACATCACTTTTTTGAATGGTTGCTGATTATTTCTTCGGCATGTTTTTTAGCGGGAGAATGGATGGTTACTTGGCTACACACCTGTATTGAATTGACAGTGAAACCTGTGCCATTACTACGATATGATTTTGCTGCTGGTGTTCCTAGTGAGGCGAAGACGCTTGTGACAATCCCAGTTATTTGGTCAACCAATGAGGAAGTCGCCGAGATAGCAGACCGTTTAGAGTTACATTATCTTAGCTGCCGTGATGAAAATATTTATTTTGCATTGTTAGGTGATTTTACTGATTCTCCAACAGAAGAAATGACAATGAATGATCGAGCGCTATTACAGTTTGCGCAGGAAACAATTGCCTGCTTGAATGAGAAGTATCCGAGGGATAATGGACGATATTTTCACCTGTTTCAACGGATGCGTACTTATAATGAGCAAGATAGTATTTTTATGGGGTGGGAACGAAAGCGCGGGAAACTGATTGAGTTTGTTGAGATGATACGCGGTAAGCGGGATACTAATTTTCATCGCGGTGAGTTTAGTGAGATTAATGAAGTGCCTGATTATTTAGCTAATATTCGCTATATAATTACGCTTGATGCGGACACAGAATTGCCAAAGGGAAATGCGCACCGGATGATCGCTACGATGCATTTGCCTTTTAATCGCCCGCGGCTCAATCAGAGTGGGTCAAGAGTGACGGAAGGATATGCGATGATGCAACCGCGTGTTGCTGTTAGTTTAGAGTCATCACGGCAATCAAAGCTCACTTCATTTTGGACGGATGCTGGTTTAGACCCATATGCATTTGCAGCGGCTGATCCTTATCAGGATTCGATTGGACATGGAATTTTTACTGGGAAAGGAATTTTTGAAATTGAGACCTTTAGTTTATTACTGAGCAATCGTTTTCCAGATAACCAAGTGCTTAGTCATGATTTGTTGGAAGGATCATTCCTTCGTGCTGGGTTTTTGTCTGATATCGAGCTAATTGACGCACATCCGAATAAGTTTAGTGCTTATCAAAAGCGAATGCATCGTTGGGTTCGCGGTGATTGGCAGCTGATCAGATGGTTGTTGCCGACTACGCGGAACCGGGCAAATGAGGCCGAGAAAGTCGATCTGGCAGCGATCAGTCGCTGGCAAATTGTTGAGAATATGCGGCGAAGTTTAGTACCGATTGCTTATTATTTTCTATTAATTGATGCAATCTTTGTTTTTCCAGGTATGACGGGTATGTGGCTCAGTTTGATTCTTCTGTCCCTGTCATTGCCAATATTGAAACAACTCAGTTGTATGTTTGAGGGTGGGCGTGTTAGTAAGGGCTTTATTAATACGGTTCTACAAGTGGCTATTAATTTTTGGATACTACCATTTCAGTCGGCTGTGATCATTCATGCTGTTAGTGTCAGCTTGTATCGTCAGTTCATTAGTAAAAAACATTTGTTGGAATGGACCAGTTCTTCTCATATTGAAAAAGATCATCGTCATTCACGACAGTCGACCTTAGAAGGAATGGTCGGTGGTTATCTACTGATACTAATATTCGCTGTATTAACAATCATTTACCAGCCTTTCATTTCATTTGGCTTATGCTTAGCTCTTTGTCTCGTCTGGGCGCTTGCACCATTCGGTATGCGCTACTTAGATCGACCAGCTGAGCAGGAAATGTTAGTGATTGATGATGATGACCGAGTTGCTTTGCTTACGCTGGCTGCTGATATTTGGTGCTTTTATGAAACGTTTGCTGATGAGCAAAATCACTGGTTACCGCCAGATAATGTTCAATTTGATCCTGATAAGGGAGCCGCAAATCGAACGTCACCGACGAATATAGGCTATCTATTTACGGCAATTTTAGCTGCTGAACAATTTGGTTTTATCACTGTAGCAGACGTGGTGCAGAAGGTGGAGCGGGTCCTCGAGACTGTTGCAGTGCTGCAGAAATGGAATGGGCATTTGTTTAACTGGTATGATACAATCTCGCTGATTCCACTCACGCCTCGTTATGTATCAACTGTCGATTCAGGAAATTTTGTAGCGAGTTTAATTGCAACAAAACAAGGACTCGATGTGCTAAGACAAACGAAAGCAGAAGAGGGCACAGCTGAGCGTTTAGCTGTACTCATGGATCAACTAGAAGAACTAATTTCAAGTACTGATTTCACGGCTCTCTACAACGAAAAAGCAAAATTATTTGTTCTTGGATACAATGATGTTGCTGGCAGACATGATGATATACTGTATGATTTACTGGCTTCAGAAGCAAGGCAAACAAGCTTTGTCGCTATTGCCCTTGGGCAGATCCCTGTCAATCATTGGATGGCATTAGGGCGATCAACTAAGCGATTAGGTAAACATATGTCACTGCTTTCTTGGTCAGGAACGATGTTTGAGTACTTAATGCCTTGGCAACTGCTTAGGACTTTTGACGGTACAGTTTGGGAAAGTACCTACAAAGGAATTGTCGAGCGCCAGATTAGCTATGCCCATGCAGAGGGTGTTCCTTTCGGGATATCAGAGTCTGGATATTATGGATTTGACTTCCAAATGAACTATCAATACTATGCTTTCGGCGTGCCGGATACCGGATTTAAGCGTGGGCTTGAAGATAATTTGGTGCTAGCACCTTATGCAACGATCATGGCGCTGCCCTTTGCTTTAGAGACTGGTCTCCGTGATCTAGGAAGAATGGCGAAACTCGGTGCCAGAGGCAAGTATGGCTTTTACGAAGCCATTGACTTTACCAAAAAGCGTATGCCAGAAGATGAACAATTTATGATTGTAAAAAGTTGTATGGCGCATCATCAGGGGATGAGCTTACTGACATTGGCTAATTTATTGTTTGAAAATAAGATGGTTGAGCTGTTTCATCGTGATATGCGGGTACGTTCTGTGGAATTATTGCTAAAAGAGCGCACACCGACAAAAGTGTCAAAAATTCATGAACATATCGGTCATGAAGAGAAGAAACACATTGCAAGGAAGGCGCAACACCACTACAAACGACGTTATGAAAGTGCAGGAGCGCCGATTGATGTGAACATTCATTCAAATGGTCGATTCACTTCACTTGTGACGACGCAAGGAGCAGGATTTTTACAGTTTGACGATATTGCTATTACAAGATGGCGTGAACAAAGCCCACAAAGCTGGGGAAATTTCCTCTATATTCGTGATGTTGATCGGAATGAGTGGTGCTCGCCAACATTTGAACCTTGTAAGAAACTGGGACAAAAAATTAGTACACAATTTGCTTTGGGGCATTCAACTTTTTCACAAGTAGCCGATGGTCTACAAACAACAATGGAAATTTGTATTTCACCAGAGGTCAATGCTGAATTTCGAAAGCTAACGATTACAAATCTGCATGATGAGGAAAGGCAGCTAGAGCTGACGACATTTGCAGAATTGGCACTAGCACCAACACAAACGGATGAAGCACATCAAGCATTTAGCAAATTGTTTATTGAGACGGATTATGATACTGATCACAACTGCTTATTAGCAAGAAAGCGGCCACGCCACCAGCATGAAGATAGCTTTTGGGCGTATCATACAATGGCATTGATTTCGGAAACAGAAAGTGTTGCTGAGCCGGACCGGTTACATCCGGAACATGAGACAGATCGTAACGCTTTCATCGGAAGAGGATACAGTCAAGGAGAACCACGCGGTCTGACTGAACCATTAAAAGGTACGACAGGCGCAGTAGTCGATCCAGCATTTATTATGCGAAAACCACTGAAGCTTGGATCAAATGAGTCGGCGACATTGATCATTCTTACAGGGGTGGCTGTTAACAGGGAAGAGGCGCTAGAGTCAGCCCTGAAATATACCAATGCTGACCAAGTGGAAGCAAATTTTCGTCTATCTTGGACAAGAGGACAAATTGAACTTCGCCATTTCAGACTTTCGCAGCAAGAAATTGCGATGTTCCAACAGCTAGTTGGCAAAGTCTTATTTACCAATCAAATCTCTAATGAACGGAGGCGGGCAATTGTTAGCAATAAACTTGGTCAGAAAAGCCTTTGGTCAATTGGAATCTCAGGTGATAGACCAATTGTACTGATCAGAATTGCAGACACTTCGTCGCTAACGTTAGTAAAAAAATTACTCACATGCCATGAATACTTACGGAAAATGGGACTTCGTTTCTCATTTGTATTCTTGAATGAAACAGAAGAAGGCTATCAACAAGATGTGCAGAATATGCTCAATCGTTTAGTTGAAAAAGCAGTTGAAGGTGAGCAAAGTGATGCGGGAAGAATTCATGTTGTCACAGCGAAAGTGTTAGACCCCGCAGTTAAGACACTGCTAATAGCGATGGCCCGGATAACGTTTGAAGCGAACGGGCCAAGCTTGAAAGCACAGCTTCACTTAGGCAGAAAGGGACCAACGAAGTACCGGGTGAAAGAATGTCAATCAAATGGATGTCCAGTGAATGAAGCGAAGGTAAATGAAGGTAATGTCATCGGTCTTGGTGTAAGTGATGCGAAACAGAAGCCAGGTGGAAGAGGTTACTATAACCATGTGGCAACTGCGCCTGAACCGAAGTTAGCGCCACCTACGCAACGAGCCGACTCCTCTAATAGTAGTCAAAGTGAGGAGCTTGGAAATGAGCAAGCCACAAGCAGCAAAGATCAATTAATTTTTTTCAATGGCTATGGTGGCTTTACGCCAGACGGTAATGAGTACAAAATGTACTTATCAAAGCAGAATCGGCTACCGTTGCCATGGATTAATGTGTTGGCAAATCCGCATTTTGGAACACTGACTTCTGAGAATGCGACTGGATACAGCTGGTGGCGCAATAGTCGTGAATGTAAACTGACGCCATGGTCGAACGATCCAACTTTAGATACACCGGGAGAAAGCTGTTATCTAAGTGATGATAAGATCGGGCAGTCCTGGCGGATTGGGACAGGCGACGTGCCGAGTGAGGTTACTTATGGAAGAGGCTACTCAATTTATCAGCAATCCAATCAGCAACTGAGTCAGGAAATGACCATCTTCGTTCCAGTTGAGGATCCGGTAAAGATTATCAAGCTGAAGGTAAAAAATAATGCAGAAACCGAGCGTGAATTATCTGCATCGTATTTTGCTGAGTGGGTGCTCGGTGTAAACCCGCCGGGAAATATGTCATTTGTTGTAACAGAGTGGGATGATGACAGCAAAACAATGTTTGCCAAAAATCATTTTCAAGATCATTTCCGTTCTGCGACGGCATTTCTGAAAGTGGTTGATGATACGGGTGACATCACATGGACAGATGGTCAATTGGTTCATGAAAAAGGAAATGGTGAACTTGCTGGAGGATCGCGCGAGGAATCTCTAGTACATGTAAAGCAGGCGACGGTAACGGGCAATGGCGGCACTCATCTGGAGGATACACAATCAATTGCTCGTTCGCTGTCTTCTCTACAAACGCATACAAGTGGTCAGTCAGGTGCCGATCGTGGTAGCACTGTCCAAACGCAATTCACAATTGCTGCTGGAGAGGAACAAGTTATTTACATCCTACTCGGTTGTACCAATGCCAAGCAGATAGCTAAAGAATTGGTCGCAAAGTATAGTGATTCTGCGAACTGCGAGTCTGCTTTCGCTGAATTGCAAGTTTACTGGGAAAAGTTGCTTGGACAAATTACAGTGAAAACACCAAGCAAGGAAATGAATTTTATGTTGAATAATTGGTTGATGTATCAAACGCTGGCTTGCCGGATGTGGGCGCGAACTGCATTTTACCAAGCAGGTGGCGCCTATGGGTACCGCGATCAATTGCAGGATTCGTTGGCCTTGTTACATGTTCGTCCTGATTTAACACGGGCACAGATCATCCGTCATGCCGCTCATCAATATGTAGAGGGAGATGTACAACACTGGTGGCATGAGGAAACAGCGCATGGGATTCGAACACGCTTCTCCGATGATCTGCATTGGTTACCTTATGCGGTGCTCCGTTATCTAGAACATACTGGTGATGAAACGATCTTGGAGGAAACAGCTCCGTATTTAGAAAGCGATCCGCTGGAGCCTGACAACCATGAGCGCTATGAGCCAACTGTTATTTCAGGAGAAGTGGGTACCATTTATGAACACTGTGTGAGAGCTTTGGAACGTGGACTTCAGATGGGTGAGCATGGATTACCGCTAATGGGAATTGGTGACTGGAATGATGGCATGAGCCGTATTGGGGCTGAGGGACGCGGCGAAAGTGTTTGGCTTGGCTGGTTTTATGGTGGGATTCTGGCGAAGTTTGCACCTGTTTGTGAACGCCATGGAGATAAAGCGCGTGCGGAGCGTTATCTCCAAGTGGTCAAGGAACTGGAGAACCATTTGAATATTCATGCTTGGGATGGCGCATGGTACCGACGTGCTTTCCATGATCAAGGTATCTGGCTTGGGGCTGAGGATAATACTGAGTGCCGAATTGACGCAATTGCTCAGTCTTGGTCGGTACTTTCTGGACTTGGTGCTACTGATAAAGCTCGACAAGCAATGGCTTCATTTGACCGTGAGTTAGTCGATCGACGCTTGAAGCTGGCGAAGATTCTCACGCCAGGTTTTGATAAAATGGATCCAAGTCCAGGGTATATTCAAGGTTATCCACCTGGCATTCGGGAAAATGGTGGCCAGTACTCGCATGGTGTGGTTTGGAGTATCCTTGCTTGGACTACGCTTGGTGAAGGTGACAAAGCATTCGAATTATTCAATATGATGAATCCGATTAATCATGCAAAAACGGGTGAAGAAGTCAGGCAGTACCGCGGAGAACCATATGTGATGGCAGCTGATGTTTACACATCGTTACCACATGAAGGACAATCAGGCTGGACTTGGTATACGGGTGCGTCAGGTTGGATGTATCAAGCTGGTATTGAAGGAATTCTTGGCTTGAAGCGGCGGGGCGCACATTTGCATATTAAACCTTGTATTCCAGCAAACTGGCCGGGTTTTGAGATGACCTATCGTTTTGGTGAAACTGTGTATCACTTTGCAGTGAAGAATGTTTCTGGAAATGCAGGCGAAGTGGAAAAGATGCTGATTGATGGTGCCGATAGTCCTATTCTAAATGCGAATTCTCCTTTAGGTGTTGCGCTAGAGCTTGTGAATGACGGTTTAGAACATCAGATTGAAGTGGAATTGTAATTGATTTGAAATGGAGAATACCTTTGATAATGTAGAGTAAAGATAATAAAGCATCTTGTGTATCACTTTATTATCTTCTCTAGTTCAAAAAAACAGGGCAGGTGTGGCTTGAAAATAGCTATGCTTGTTCTTGTTTTTATGTTTACGATTTGCTTGTCCAAAGATTGCACACCTACTTTTGATTTATCTCTGTTCAAAGATTCTATTTTTTCGGACAATGAATAAGATGAAATATCATAGTCAAGGGGGACAAAGATGAAGAAGTTCTATTTATTAGTTGCTGTTGTGGCATTATTGGGTAGTTTGCTAACTGGCTGTGGTTCAAATGGTTCAGGTGAATCAGATCTAAAGGAAATTAAGATTGCAACACAAAGTCCTTTGTCTGGCGGAAGTGCGACTTTAGGTGAGGCAATTAAATTAGGTGCAGAACTAAATCTAGATGAGCATCAGGCAGAATTCAAAAAATTGGGTTTCAAACTGACATTAGCATCTTATGACGACCAAGGTGATCCAAAGAAAGGTGTTTCCAATGCACAGACACTAGGCGCTGATAAATCAGTTGTGGCACTTGTTGGTCACTTGAATTCAGGAGTAGCCATTCCTTCTTCGAGGGTATATGAGCAATATGGATTAGCAATGGTATCGCCTGCTAACACTGCAGTAGAGGTGACAGAAAGAGGGCTTAAAACAGTTAATCGTATTGTGGCACGAGATGATTTACAAGGGCCAGCTGGTGCAAAATATGCAATAAACGAACTCAGTGCTAAGAAAATTTTTATCATCCAAGACAAAACGGCTTATGGTTCAGGCCTAGCTGATGCATTCAAAGGTGCTGCTGAGAAAGCTGGCGCTCAGGTTGTTGGTTTTGAGGGGATTACAGTTGGTGAGAAAGATTTCAATGGCGTATTGAACCTAGTAGCTAACGAGAAGCCTGATGCACTATTCTTTGCTGGTCTTTATTCAGAGGGTGGTTTGATTATTAAGCAAGCACGTGAAAAAGGAATCGATATTCCGATTCTTGGTGCAGATGGTATGGATTCTTCAACACTCGTTGAAATTGCTGGTGATGCAGTGAAAAATACATATATCACTTCCGTGGCAGGTGATGCATCCGCATCCAAAAAAGGCACTGCATTTGCTGAAAATTATAAGAAAAAATTCGGTAAAGACGTGGAATCATTTTCAGTTTATGGTTATGACTCAATGGGTGTCATTCTTGATGGCTTGAAGAAAGCGATCAAAGCAAATGATGGAAAGTTGCCAACAAGGGATAAGATTGCAGCAGCAATCCGGGCTACAAAGGATTACGAAGGTGCGCTAACGCAAGTGTCGTTCGATAGTAAAGGCGACAATGAGAATGCAAAAGTGTTTATTTACAAATTTAGCGAGGCAGAATACCCTGCAGATCTGGTTTCAGAGGTGAAAAAGTAACCTGATACTTGTTTCATTTGAAATAAAAGACGCAATACCCTTATCTCGAGTGAAGGGTATTGCGTCTCTGCTATTTAGCAAAGAAACGAACTGAAATGATTTAATTTAATTTTTATTTGCTATCTTGGCAGTAAAACGTTTTCTCTAGCACTGCAAGCTTGGTTTTTGCAATGTCATGACATGATCAATCATGGTGATGATATCATGACATTAAGCCGATCCATGAAAAGTAGAAATGTTAATGGATGTACGCTTTTCAAAGAGCGGTTATCACAAAGGGGGCACTTCTAATGTGGGTTCTAACCCATTCGTTGTCAATTTGTAATAACTGTCTAGCTCACGTGGGCTGGTTAATTTATCATCAATTGTAACATCTAAAATATTATAGGCTGGCCCATGCGCATGATGAAATTGTACGATATCTCCAAATTTATACTGAGTGTTGTTTAATGTGTTGACAAATGCCGCGGGTGTTGATTCACCGTTAGATGAGGCAGTTTGTTTGAGTGTTCCTGTTGCCCCGTCATAGAGTGAAAATGAATAGAATAGCCCAGTAACCCATGGGTTATTAACTTGAGACATGTTGCTAGATGTGGCCGCAATTGTTCTAGTTTGGGGGTTAAAAGTTAAAGTAGCTGCATCCCATTCACCAGCACCTTGAAATACGACTTTGTCTAGACTGTATGGATTAGAAATTTCCTCCAATCCACTTTGTGTTATTTTGTAGTATTGGTCTGGCTTCTTTGAATTGGTTAATACACCATCAATGTAGATATCCATGACATCAAAGTTAGGAGCCTGTATATGATGCAGTTTTACAATATCACCGTAATTATAGGGTGTGTTGTTTAGTGTGTTGATGAATGCTACTGGTGTATCCGTTCCATTAGATGAGGCTTTCTTTTTCTCTTCTCCAGTTCCGTCATATAACGTAAACGAATAATATTCACCTGAGAACGAAGCATTATTGATGCCAGCTGGATTGGCGGTTTCTGCCTTTATTGTCTGTGTATCTGGTTGGAATGTGATGGTTGCAGCATCCCATTCACTAGCACCCTGAAACACAATTTTATCTTGGTCAATTGTTACAGGCAACGCTTCTAATCCGTCAGTTGTTATTTTGTAGAACTGATCTGGCTCCCTTGAATTGATCAATTGACCATCAATATAAACATCCAAGACATCATAATTAGGTGCATTTGAATGATGGAGCTTAACAACATCCCCGTAATTGTACGGCGTGTTGTTTAGCGTATTGATAAAGTTTGCTGGTGTTGACGGTCCGTTAGATGATGCGGTTTGTTTTTCGATCCCAGTTGTGCCATCGAATAGTGTGAATGAATAAAACAAACCTGGAAACCAAGGGTCATTAATACCAGCTGGGTTGGAGGATTCAGCTTTTATCTTCTGAGTGCTAAGGGGGAAAGTAATGGTAGCAGCATCCCATTCACCAGCACCCTGGAATACAACTTTATCATCGTTTGATACTGGTCCTGTTGTATTTGGTTGAATGATATTTGAATCTGTGCTATTCCAGATAGGGCTTGTTAGTAATGGGAGGTTCAATGTGTATATTGTTTGTCTTGTTTGGTCTGACGGATATAATCCCCACATTTCAAAGAATGGAATTAAATTTTGGTTTGCTACTTTCGAAGCCATAAGCATAAAAAATTGTGATTTGTCATTATTTCCAACAGGTAATTGGTCAGCTGGAAGTGCGCGATAGGCCTGGTGTAATTCTGGATAGAAGTTATCGCCATAAACCAGTCTTAGTTGCCAAAACATTGCCAACTTTACAAGGCTACCATTAGGGAGGTCATTAAAGTTTTTATTAGGATTATCGAAGTAAGCAAAGACCTCTTCATATGTTCCTTCGGTTTCTAATGCAGATTGATTACCAAACTTAGTTTGAACCTCAAGCGTTAATATGTTATTTGTAACTTCTGAAACGCCATTCCATTTCCACGGGTTTTGCTGTCTTAAATGTCCTTGCTCATGAAAAGCGACCCAGCCATCACGAATAAATGTTTCAACGTCGAGAATGTTTGGCATTGCGTATGGAGCGTAGGCAGTTCGATAAGATGTGGCGTACCCAGGATAATTTGATTGAGCATCTTCCACGTAATGTATATAATGTCTGTCTAATTGATCGACACCGGTTGATCCGGAAACACCAGTCATTTCATTTTGAATTTGAATGGCTCTATCATGTGCTTGAAGTAAAGGTGTAGGGTCTACATCATACAAGTATTTTTTTGCAGACTCGTAAGATACTGTGATTAACGCGGACTGGCTTTTTAATTCAACAGCATGGGAATTTGGGTATAAATCCATCATGGCTTTCCAATCTGCTTCTGTATGCTTACCTAATTCGAAAAATGGGACAGGACTACCGCCTGAGGTTACTTGGACATTAATAAATCCAGAGGGATTGGTATTTGAAAAATAGAGCATACCACCTTCTGGATCTGATATTGTATTGTTGCCAGGATGTAATTGTTGCCTAGGACTTTCATCCCCATAAGAGTAGGTACCCACGTAATAATAGAGCCCTTGATTGCCTGAGACATTTATTTGAGCAGTTTCATTAGGCTCCAAATACAACCCAGTGGGTTCATAAGGACTGAATGGATATCGATATTGCATTTTTGCAATTTGATCTGCATCACCCTTTCCTTCGACAGAAAATGCTCTCTGTTCATAGGGACTTGCTGCCATTGCCGTCTTTTGTGACAGTAAACCCATGGATGGTGCCATTGTGCCAATTACCACAGTTATCGCGACTAGTAACTTGAATAGTTTTCTCATTATCAGTTCACCCTCGTTAATAAAATTTTGTAATCGTTAAACTCGCTCACTATTATTCGATAGATTCGGCGCAGGCAACATTAAAAAATTATAAATGATTGGGCATTTTGTAGATGGTTAACATCACTCCTTTTAATTCAATATTTTTGCAATCTGTGTTAGCAGAGGATAATTGCGTAAAGATGTAATTTAAATCCCTCTTTTTTACATCAGATTGTTGCATTTAATATATCAAGTTTAGCGCATTTTGTCACGAGGTTTCAGGCATAATTTCCAAAATTAATTCTAATTTTAAATAATTAATTTATCTATAACGTAAAAAATATGTGCTATTGTCTCTGGGAAATAAGGTTGACTAAAAAATTAAAGTGTGCTTATAATTGAACAAACAAAGCCAAAACGTGGAGGTAGATTACTAAAATAATATATTAAAAATATTATTTTCAATAATTGGTAGATTAAAGAAGTGATTTTATTGTACAAAATAACTGTAAGTGCAGTGAAAGTGCTTTGGTTCATACTCTGAGTTGACAGCAGGAGCAGAGCTTCCTGTGAAGCGTATTTCTGCGAATAGTTTGCCAATCGACTTTGTGAACAACTGATTTCTACCAAAGGGGGAATGCCAATGCTATCATCAGTCCATTTTAAACCTATTTTACTATTAAAATAGTAAAATTTGGTGAAAGTTAGCTGTAGGTTAACTTTCAGAAAGGGGGTACGCGCGATCAGTTGTCAAAACAGATTATTTTGTAGATAATATCGAATCCTACCCACAAACATGACTACCAGTATGGACGGGCAGTACCGGCTATATAAATTAATAATCATATTTTCATTGTCTAATGTGGCGGAAAAAGCAAAAAAAATAAGAAGGCTCCACTTCTGAAGTCTGGAAGGGCATATTGATTGATGTTTGCCATTTGCTTGCGTAGATAAATCTTTTTGCCTTTTCAAGTGGACCGAGGGATAAAAGGGAGATGAAGAAATTGAATAAAAAGTATATTGCAAGGAAAGCTAGTTATTTTCTGAAGAAGGCAATGGTAATAACCCTAGTGTTAGGAGTATTTACATTACCTGTTGGATCGATACCCATCAGTACGCAAGATTCAGCACAAGCATCAGAAGTAACGGAAGTAACGAAAGCATCAGAAGTAACGGAAGTAACGGAAGTAACGAAGTCGTTACCAACTTCACTTATGAATGGTGGATTCGAGAGTGGAAATTACTATTGGAGTAGCGATGTTGATGCAGCGCCTGGTGATACAACTAGCATAATGATTAACGATAATTATGGGCCACTATCAATAGTGGGTACGACTGTGGTTGGTGGTGTAGCTTATTACCCTACAGACGGGTCAAGCATGGCAAGGATTGATCAATCTGGGGCACTATATCAAGATATTCAGACTGTACCTGGTGCCACTTACAAATGGTCTTATCAACACAGTACAAACAACGCTAATCCCGGTAGTGGTAGTGCTTACCAGTATATCAATCTCTATATTGGAGCTCCTGACAATTTAAAGTTTCAACACAAAGGAGAGGTAGGTACGCAGTGGGAATTAGAGACAGGAACGTATACTGTTCCTGCTGGCCAGACAACAACACGGATTGTATTTGCAGATGACCCACAAGGAACTGGAACCGTTTATTCACAAGCTCATTTTTTAGACAGTATCAAATTTTATCCACAATCATCACCACCAGTAGGAACAGCAGTATCAGGTAAAACAATTGAACAGGGAACAAACCCGGGCAGCTTAAATCCGAACGATTATGTGACAGGGGTATCAGATCCTGACGGTGGATCAGTAACGGTGGCATTTAATCCTGCTGATATGCCGAATACATCAACTGCAGGAACAGAGACATTTCCGGTCATATTAACAGACGATGAAGGGCAGCAGACAACAGTCGCTGTAACGGTCACGATTACCGCAAAAACATTTTCACCAGTAGGAACAGCAGTATCAGGTAAAATAATTGAACAGGGAACAAACCCGAGCAGCTTAAATCCGAACGATTATGTGACGGGAGTATCAGATCCTGACGGTGGATCAGTAATGGTGGCATTTAATCCTGCTGATATGCCGAATACATCAGACGCAGGAACAGAGACATTTCCAGTCATATTAACAGACGATGAAGGACAGCAGACAACAATCACAGTAACGGTCACGATTACTGCAAAAACATTTCCACCAGTAGGAACAGCAGTACCAGGTAAAACAATTGAACAAGGAACAAATCCATATACCTTAAATCCGAACGAGTATGTGACAGGGGTATCAGATCCTGACGGTGGATTAGTAACGGTGGCATTTAATCCTGCTGATATGCCGAATACATCAACTGAAGGAACAGAGACGTTTCCAGTCATATTAACAGATGATGAAGGGCAGCAGACAACAATCACAGTAACGGTCACGATTACCTTAACTTATGGTATTGTGGAGGGCGTCACCTATTTTGATGCAAACTTTAATAACCGTTACGATTATGGGTCTGATTATGGTATAAACGGTACTCTGGTAGATTATGGTGGAGGAGATACAGGTGTAACGACAACGATTAATGGGCTACCTGGTGAATATGTTTTTTATGCGCCAATTGGAACACATATAGTAACAGCTAAGCATGCTGATTTTTACTCAGAATCGACTGTCCTAACGTCACCAGGAAACGATAAAGATATTCGGATGTATCCTAAATATGGAAAGGCAATTGCTAAAGTTATTGTGAAGGATCAAAATGGAAACCCGGTAAGTAATGCAGCGGTTAATTTAGATGGAAGCGGTATAATCAATACTGATGCCTCTGGCGCTGCTTGGTTTACGCCTATTGCTCCAGGTATGCATACCACAACGGTATCCAAGCCAGGCTATATCACCACAACTGGTAGTGGAACTACGCTAAACGGATATGTTGAAATTCCGATTACTTTAGCTACAGCACCTACCGAAGCTACTGTATCAGGGAAAGTACTAGAAAAATCCGATTCGCAAATCCCTATTGCAGACGCAACTGTAACAATTGTAGATGCGAATAGTCCAACAACTGTTTACGGTACAGCTACGACAAATGCTAACGGTGCATATGCGATTTCCGGTGTTCCTTTTGGGGCGAATATCATCGTGAAAGTAACGAATGCAACGGGTTACGAAAATGGTGAGAAGCAAGCGGTGGTGAGTGCTGATCCTACGAAAGTGAATCTTAAGCTGGAAAAGAAAGTGAAGGTTCCGGGAACGATTACTGGCGTAGTGACTGATGCAGTTACACAAGAAACGATTGCTGGTGCTACAGTCATATTGACTGACGCTGAAGGAACAACAACTTCTGTAACGACAGGTGCTGATGGTAGCTATCATTTTGAAGGGGTAACGATAGGAACAACGGTATCGGTGGCTGCATCTAAAACAGGAATAAAAGGAAATTATGCTGATCCTTATTACGGAGAAGTGGTTACTCCAGATATAACTGTAGTCACTGAAACAGTCGTAAATATACCTCTTGAGCCATTTAGCTTTACGATTAATGTCCATGGTGTCAACCAGTATCTAGAGGATCTAGCTGGCGGTAGGGCAAATATCTATAAATTATTACCTACCGGACCAAGCCTTATCCCCACGGATTCTGGCGTATTAGACATTAACGGAAAAGCTACATTGACAGTCACTTCACCAGGTTTCTATATTTGTACGGTCGAAATAGACGGGGCTTCGGGTCAAGCAATTGTCGAAGTACCCGAATCAGCTAGTGGTGAGAGTGTATCGCTACTCGTCAATGTTTTTCAACCAAGTACATTTGATTAACGTCTAGAAGAAGTAAGTAATGAACTAAATCAAGGTGAAAACCCAGGGAAACCGATGAATTTGTCGGAAGCGCTGGGTTTTGTTTCGTTTAAAATCATCTATGAATCATAAGAATAATAATAGTTTCCGGTGAATACAAGGGTGGTATCATTAGAAGAGAAAAAGTATTAGGTTAGAAGCGTAGTTATAAAATGGTTTAAATAGAAAATTAATCGTATTTTTAGCAAGTTATATTTCTATTCAATTATCTAAATCATGAAAACAAATCCAAAAACATCTTCTGAAAACTAATGGGATTTTTGGGGTTAATGAATCTAGGCTAATATTAAACTACTAAGTTATTTAAATGCCCAGTAATTTCGGGATATAAGCGGATTTACCCCGGACCAGCACTGGCTAGAAATTTTTCTAATCATCAATTGGAATCATTTGATCATATTAAAATTTCTTTATTGTAAATTGATGCTATTTTACTAGGATGTTATTGACTATTAACTTAAAATATGACTATAATATCCTGGCATTATAAGGAAGGGGGGTGGCATTAATTAATGCAACAGTAGCCAGTTTAGTAGCAGTTAGTCTGATTATTTCATTGCTACGATGTTTTACAAAAAAAGTATGGAGAAAGTGAGTGATTGTAAAATGAAAAATCAACATTACAGAAGAGTGAAGAAGCGTGTTATGAAGAGGCGGTATCTCAATGTCATACTGATACTGATGATGCTTACAGGTAATTTTATTTCAGTAGCTTCAGTTAGTGCCGCAGAACCGGAACCTAGCACGACTTCGAGTACGGAAGTGTCAGTTGATAGCGATGGTGTTGTTGTAGAAGCACAACCCGGAGAAGGCGCAGTAGCAGCGGTAGCCGAAAATAGCCCAAGTACGGAAGCGGCACCTGTTTCGACCGAGAATGTAGAAGTAACCACTGAAACTAATAGCGAGGTGACTTTGCCGCAAACTGAGGTTAGTGTAGAGGAAACTCAATCAGTCACTACCCAAAGTACAGAGATTTCTACTGCGGAAGAAAAAAGTACGGTAGTGACACAGTCGGGTGGTACAAGTAATGTAGATTTTTATGTAATGGCCCCTGACCTCGCTCAGCAACAGGGAGGAGTTACTGTTACACTAGTCAATGACTATGGAACAACAGTTGCATCAGGCATAACGCCAGGTGGTTACACCCACCTCGTACTTTATAATGTCCCTTATGGCTCTTACGATGTCCATTTGTATCACCCAACCTTATCTTATCCAAGTATGCGTATTGCCGTGACTGGAAACGACGATGGATGGATTTTTATTCCGAATCCGACCACTGGTAGCATAGAAACAACAGTAAGGGATGATGATAACCGTCCCATACCAAATGCAACAGTAACAGTGCGAAATGGTTCTACAACAGTAGCTTCCGGAACAACAAATGCACAAGGCCAGTATACCGTCCCGAATCTACCGTTTGGTAATTACCAGGTAAGCGTTACCCATCCACAGTATACTTTTACAGACCAAACAGTCTCGGTCAATTCATCCAATTTGGTGGCTAAGCCGCTGTTTGTTGGGGGTGGACATGGACAACTAGAGGTGATGTCAGTTGACGCACTAGGACGTCCGATACCATATACAACCGTTAAAGTGGTTGAATATAATGCGTATGGTACACGTTCAGTAAAGGCGGTAGGGATTACTGGGGTTGATGGACGGTATACTTTCCAAGACATTCCTCAAGGTAAGTATGATATCGAATGGACACATCCTGACTATACTTTTCACACGCACTATAATGTCTATCTAGATGACTACACTTCTCTGATTAATTATGGAACAGCAAAAGTTACCTCAGGTAGCATTGAAGTATCTGTAAGGGACAGTAGCAACCAGCCGCTAGCCAATGCGCCTGTCACTATTAAAAGTGGTGGGTTAACAGTTGCATCAGGAACAACAAATGCAGAAGGAAAGTACGTTGCCAATAATGTTTCATTTGGTAGTTATGAGGTCAGTGTATCTGATCCAAATTATAGTTTTACAAATCAAACTGTTACAGTGAGTAAAGCAACTCCCGTGGCTAGACCAGTTTTTATTGGTACAACCAAGGTCACTTCAGGCAGTATGAATATTACTGTAAAAGATGATAAGAATGCGGTTTTGTCAGGGGCATCTGTGACAATCAGGGATGGAAATGTAATTGTTGCGCAAGGGACAACAGATTTACAGGGAAGATACATCGTATCGACTCTCCCGCTGGGCACATACCAAGTCACTGTCACCCATCCAGAATACAGCTTCGTAGATCAATCAGTGACGCTCAGTGCAACAAGTGCAATGGCTAGCCCGGTTTTTATTGGTACAACCAAGGTCACTTCAGGTAGTATGAATATTACTGTAAAAGATGATAAGAATGCGGTTTTGTCAGGGGCATCTGTGACT
>JAVBKE010000132.1:0-10218 GCA_031554185.1 Caryophanales bacterium | reverse complement strand
CCCTACGCATTATGTAATCACTTTTTCATATTTAATGTTCTTCAGTAACTTAGACCTTAAGGAGATTTGAGACAAAACTTATTCATAATGAGCTTTTCACCCTTAAAATTTTGTTCAACCTTACAATAGTCCGCTACTTTTGTAAATCCATTTCGATCAAGTAACGTTAACGATTTATGATTCATTACCTCCGTGACAACCTCAATTGTTTTCACTTTCATTTCTTGAAAACCAAAGGCAACAACTGCTTCAAGTGCTTCCTGCATGTAGCCATTTCCTTGATACGGAGGCAATAATCCATATCCTAGTTCAGCGGTACCGTTTTCCCATGATAAATTCCAAAGACAGATACTCCCAATATAACGACTACTTGCGTCAGATTGTAACGCGATCACCCATACAATCCACTGGTTATCCTCGGTTCCTTGATTAAGAAAATTAATCTGCGTCACTGCTTCCGCTTTGTTTGTTAGTCTTTTTGTATTAATAAACTGAAGCATGTCCTCATCAGATCGACTTAAAAGTTGTTCAGGCGCATCTTGATGGGTTAATTGTCTTAAATAAAGTCTCTTTGTTTTGATTTCTGGAAATGGTTGAAATTGAACAGTTAACAAGCGTTTCATCTCCCAAAGCCCGAGCAATTGTATTCACTCAGTTAGTTGTTTCATTCATTTTACCATTTAATTCAATCTAATCACTCAAAAAACTGCCCAGTAAGGACAGTTCTCTTTATATATGGCAAGTAACCTTTTGGCTGCTTACGTGTTATTTTTTAAAGCTTAAAATTTTATCAACGAGCATGCCGCCTAACGACAAGATGAGTGAGATAACAATCATATGCCAAGCGCTACCTGCATCGAAATCGGAACCAATCACTCCGTCTGTCAGTGCTAGAACAATTGTATAAAAAGCTGCGCCAAAAAGCCAATACGTCCAATTGCGCTCTGGAATCATCACGGTTTTCATGCTGATTTTCAGTGCTAAACCAAAGATACTCACAACTGCCGCAACCACAAATGCCCATCCTGCATTCAAAACCATAAAGTCTTTAAAGATATCAGCCTTGTCTACACCGACGAAAAAGAGCCCGAAAAGTAAAAACTTGATAAGCCAGTTAATCAAAATTTTCACCTCACAATCCATTATTAGCATCCTATGAATGAACGATAAGACTGGTTCTTATTTTCTGCTGAGCAATCTATGCTAAACAAAAAAATCATGATTGTGAGGTGAAATTAATCAATTTATTCAGGTGCTACACTAAACAGTCTCAAGTTGACTACTAGCTTTAGCCATTCGCTTACGTTCTCTTTCTAATATCGGTTTCAAGTATTTTCCTGTATAGGTCTTAGGTGCCTTAGCCACTTCTTCAGGTGTACCTGTCGCAATAATTTCTCCACCCTTATGACCACCTTCTGGCCCTAGGTCAATAATATAATCAGCAGTTTTGATAACATCTAAATTATGCTCGATTACAAGTACAGTATCACCATTTTCCACGAGGCGTTGTAATACCTCTAGAAGCCGAGCAATATCATGGACATGCAATCCAGTCGTCGGCTCATCTAAGATGTAAAAGCTCTTCCCGTTTGAACGACGATGTAGTTCTGATGCTAACTTGACCCGTTGTGCTTCCCCACCTGACAATGTCGTCGCTGGTTGACCTAGTGTAATATAGCCTAATCCAACATCAAATAATGTTTTCATTTTTCGTTGAATCTTTGGAATATGTTCAAAGTAGTTGATTGCATCCTCAACAGTCATCTGCAGCACATCAGAAATATTCTTACCCTTGTACAACACTTCAAGCGTTTCACGATTATAGCGCTTACCACGACATACTTCACACGGTACATAGACGTCAGGAAGGAAATGCATTTCTATTTTGATGATGCCATCACCATTGCACGCCTCGCAGCGTCCGCCTTTTACGTTGAAACTAAAGCGGCCTTTTTTGTAACCGCGCACTTTAGCTTCATTCGTCATCGCGAACACATCACGAATATCATCAAATACACCTGTATAGGTTGCTGGATTTGATCTTGGTGTCCGGCCAATTGGTGATTGGTCAATATCAATCACCTTTTCCAGTTGCTCAACACCACGAATTTCTTTATGTTCTCCCGGTTTTGATTTCGCGCGATTAATTTTCTGCGCCAGTGACTTATGAAGAATTTCATTAATCAATGTGCTTTTTCCTGAGCCAGAAACACCGGTTACAGCGGCAAAAGTACCTAACGGAATCGAGACAGAAACATTTTTGAGATTATTTTCTTTAGCACCAATAATTTCAATTAGACGTCCGTCACCCTTACGGCGTTCTTCAGGTAGTGGAATAAATTTTTTGCCTGAGAGGTATTCACCCGTTAGTGATTTTGGATCGTTCATGACTTCTTCAGGTGTCCCGATAGAAACAATTTCCCCACCATGAACACCAGCACCGGGGCCGATATCTAATAAATAATCCGCCGCAAGCATTGTATCTTCATCATGCTCGACAACTAGAAGCGTGTTCCCAATATCGCGCATACTTTTTAATGTTTCGATTAGACGATCGTTATCACGCTGATGCAGTCCAATTGACGGCTCATCCAAAATGTATAGTACGCCTGTTAGCCGTGAGCCAATCTGTGTTGCCAGCCTGATCCGCTGTGCTTCGCCACCAGATAGGGTTCCAGCAGCACGAGAAAGTGTTAAATAGTCTAGCCCAACATTAATTAAGAAGCCAAGTCGCTCTTCAATTTCACGCAAAACAAGCCGAGCAATTTGTCTTTCTTTCTCCGTTAAATCAAGTCCACCGACAAAATCCATTGCTTCTGTCACCGAGTAGGAAGTAATTTCGCTAATATGTTTACCGTTGATTTGCACGGCCAATGCTTCTTTTTTCAAACGATGCCCCTTACAGGATGGACATGGTACTTGTGCCATATAGCGCTCTGTCGATTCGCGGACATACTCCGACGAAGTTTCCCGGTAGCGGCGTTCAATGTTAGGGATGACGCCTGAAAATTTTGTTTCCGAGTCACGTGTGAATCCAAATTCATTGACGTAACGGAAAGGAAATTTCTCACCTTTAGAACCATTTAGAATAATATCGTAATGTTCTTTAGGAAGGTCTCCGATTGGTGTATCCATATCGATTTTGAAATGAGCGCAAACGGCTTCTAATAGCTGCGGATAATAAGTACTAGTTGGTGAATCCCACGGTGCGATGGCATTCTGTCTCAAGCTTAGACTTTTATCTGGAATTACTAAGTCAGGATCAACCATTTGTTTCATGCCAAGCCCATCGCAAGTAGGACAAGCGCCGAACGGACTGTTAAATGAAAATAGTTTTGGTTCCAATTCGCCAATTGAAAAACCGCAATATGGGCAAGCATGATGTTCGCTAAAAAGAATTTCTTGCTGACCGATGACATCGACTAATACCATACCATCTGCCAAGCGCAATGCCGCTTCTAATGAGTCAGAAAGACGGGCAGAAATTCCTTCCTTGACAACGATCCGATCAATAACCACTTCAATCGAGTGCTTTTTATTCTTTTCAAGCTGGATATCATCATCAAGACCAATTGTCTCACCATTAATACGCACACGTACATAGCCTTGGCGCTTGATGTCCTCCAAAGTCTTGACATGTGTTCCCTTCCGGCCAGAGACAATTGGGGCTAAAACTTGCATCTTCGTTCCCTCTGGATGCTCAAGAATTCGATCCACCATCTGCTCAACAGTCTGCGAAGTAATCTCAATCTGATGCGTAGGACAGATTGGACGCCCAACCCGTGCATACATTAAACGCAAATAATCATAAATCTCGGTTACCGTTCCAACAGTTGAACGAGGATTACGGCTAGTTGTCTTTTGATCAATAGAGATTGCCGGTGACAAACCTTCGATAGTATCTACATCTGGTTTATCCATCTGCCCTAGGAACTGACGAGCGTAGGCTGATAATGACTCGACATAACGTCGTTGTCCTTCCGCATAAATCGTATCAAATGCCAATGACGATTTTCCTGACCCTGATAACCCAGTCAAAACAACTAATTTATCTCTTGGAATCGTCACATCTATGTCTTTTAAATTATGGGCTCTTGCACCCTTTACCACGATTTTATCCATTGCCATAACTTGCTGCCCTCTTCATTCATTTAAATTCATTATCTGCTAAAACCTTATTACCAACCGAATTGTGTAAAATACACGCCTTGCTGGTACTGCTCTAGCGCATACCTTACATAAGGTATCATATTATCAGGTAATGCATCGATTGCAAACCATGACAATTGATCGCATTTATTTGGCTCAACATTCCGAATCGTTCCAGACCAATTTTCTGCAAAAAGAAAATAGTCAATTCGCTCTGTATCACTATTCCGGTGCATAACTTGCACTGTATGTAGTTGATTCGGCGCTATCACAATGCCTGCTTCTTCTTCCGCTTCACGATGCATCGCCTGAACAAATGTTTCACCTTGATCAACATGTCCCGCTACAACGCTATAGTAACCATCCATAAACCCAGTATTGTATCGCCGAAGCAAAAGGATTTCACCATCCTTAATAAGAAACAAATGTACTGCAACAAACATTTTTGCTCTGATCAAAACGGTAAACTCCTTTCATTTCGATGATTTTTCTAAATGCGTTAACTAATGTAGTTAAGTTTTTTCATATTACTTGGAAACATCAATTCTCAATCACTTTTGTGCACGTAATTCTATAATGATATCACGAAGCTGTGCTGCCGTCTCAAAGTCGAGTGATCGTGCCGCTTCCTTCATATCGTGTTCTAGGCGATTGATCATTTGCTGACGTTCTTTCCTCGTCATTGATGCGTAATTTGGTGTATCTTCCGCATCCATGCCATCTTCTCTACTTGCCTGCGTCGCCTTAATAATGTCACGAATGTCTTTCTTGATCGTTCGTGGCGTAATACCATGCTTTTCATTATAATCTTCCTGAATTGTACGACGGCGGCGAGTTTCTCCAATCGCAATCTCCATCGAATTAGTGATTTTGTCCGCATACATAATCACACGGCCCTCTGAGTTACGAGCGGCTCGTCCAATTATCTGGATTAGCGAACGTTCAGAACGGAGGAATCCCTCTTTATCAGCATCCAGAATCGCTACCAAAGAGACTTCTGGGATATCAATTCCTTCTCTCAGCAAGTTGATCCCTACAAGTACATCATATTTACCAAGTCGTAAATCACGAATGACTTCAATTCGCTCTAATGTTTTGATCTCTGAATGCAGGTAGTTTACTTTGATTCCAATTTCCTTTAAATACTTGGTCAAGTCCTCTGACATTTTTTTCGTCAAAGTAGTAATCAAAACCCGCTCGTCTTTCGCTGTTCGCTCATGGATTTCATGAATCAAATCATCAATTTGTCCCTCAATCGGACGAACTTCAACAATAGGATCAAGTAGTCCAGTTGGGCGAATGATTTGCTGTACCATCTCAGGGCATCTCTCTAGCTCTAACGGCCCTGGTGTCGCCGAACAATAGACTGCATTGGTAATGTGATCTTCAAACTCTGGAAATTGCAACGGCCGATTATCCAGTGCTGATGGCAATCGGAAACCGTGGTCAACCAAAATCTCTTTTCGTGCTTTATCGCCATTAAACATCGCGCGCACTTGCGGCAACGTCACATGCGACTCATCTATGACCAATAAGAAGTCCTTAGGGAAATAGTCTAACAACGTATACGGAATCGAACCTGCCTCGCGTAATGTCAAATGACGAGAATAGTTTTCTATACCCGAACAGAACCCCATTTCGCGCATCATTTCTAAGTCATAACGTGTCCGCTGTTCTAAGCGTTGTGCTTCGAGCAACTTACCATTATCCTTAAACACTTTCAACTGAGCTTCTAGCTCTACTTCTATATTTTCAATTGCTTGTAGTAATTTTTCTTCTCGCGTAACGAAGTGAGATGCCGGGAAGATAGCAACATGATCTCGTTCAGCAATAATCTCACCCGTTAAATAGTCTATCTCACGGATCCGTTCAATCTCATCTCCGAAAAACTCAACACGCATACAATGCTCATCACGAGATGCCGGGAATATTTCGACTACATCGCCACGAACTCGGAAAGCACCACGTTTAAAATCAATATCATTTCGTTCATATTGTATATCGACCAATCTACGCAGCAATTGATTACGTTCCATCTCCATACCCGTCCGAAGCGAAACAACTAATTCCCGATATTCTTCCGGATTACCCAAACCATAAATACAGGACACACTAGCAATGATGACAACATCTTGACGCTCAAATAAGGATGACGTCGCCGAATGCCGTAACTTATCGATCTCATCATTAATACTAGAATCCTTCTCAATATAAGTATCCGTATGCGCCACATAAGCTTCAGGTTGAAAATAGTCATAATAACTAACAAAATACTCAACCGCATTATTCGGAAAAAATTCTTTAAACTCACTATATAATTGTCCTGCCAACGTCTTATTGTGTGCAAGAATTAAAGTCGGTTTATTAATTTCCTTAATTACATTAGAAATCGTAAACGTCTTCCCAGTTCCTGTTGCACCCAATAACGTTTGATATCGCTCACCAGCTTTGACACCTTCCACCAACTGGCGGATGGCCTCAGGCTGGTCTCCACTAGGTTCAAACTTCGATACTAATTCAAATTGATCTGCCATAATACCCTCGATTTCAAAGTGCTCTCCCATCCATACACTTATTTAACCAAGTGCTACGTAAGATGATTGAAGAACTTCCTAGATTTGATAGCACTATCTTATCAAAAAAAACGACTGCGAACAAGTGTTTGTCCAAGATACTCTAAATCGTGAAACGATTTAGCAAGTATCTTGCATGCCACAAATGCCCAGTGATTCAAGCCTGCATGGCGCAGATGAACTTCGGCATTCTGGCATGTACTCCACAGATTCAGTCTATCCCGGTTTCAGTCTCAAATCTCCCCCACATCACGATCCCCAATTACATTCTTCCCATGCCGAACAAATTGGCTAATCAGCTCATACGGATAACCTTTCCTAAATAGGCTTGCCGTCATTTTCTGTTTGTATTCAGTATCTTCATATGCTTGAAATTTCCGATGCTGTTTATAACCATCTGCACAAAGATGATGCCATTCATCAGACTCACCCTGACTTTCAACTTGATTCACCGCTTGCTTCGCCATCTCTAACGAAAAACCCTTACGAATTAGTAGCTGTATTGTCTTCTGCTCAGCAGTTCTTGATGCCGTCTTTTGCTTAGCTAATGTTTTTTCCGCCCATTTAAGCGCATTCCCTACTCGCAGTTCAGTTGGATATTCAAACATCGCGGTCTCTTGGAATTCGATGGAAACGCCACGATTTTTCAATTCATTCTGAATAATAACAGGGCCTTTACGAGTAATGTTCATCTCGTTACGAACATAAAACTGGGCAAACTTCAGATCATCGAGGTAGCCAAGCCTTAACAATTTCTCAACAACCGCATCAATTACATCAGATGTATATTCTCGCTCACGCAAATGGGTTCTCACTTCAAGACCTGAGCGCATGCGATAGGAAATCGTATTCATTGCTGACTGGAACGCCTTATTAACCTCATCGTCGAAAAGAATCGTGGCAATTTCCTCTTCGCTAATCTCTTTCCCTTTAGCAAGATTAAAATGAACGATTGTATCATCGCTGACGCCAAAAGCAAACTCAGCCTGTCCATTTCGTTCAAAATATAGATTAAAACGCTGCGCGTTCTTTTTCTGTTGTTCAATTTTTGCAACCTTTGGCATCTTGTCACCTTCTTTACCAAACCAATTCATCCTATTTTACGTTACCAAGTGAAAAATTTCAAAGCCTCGCACACATTTCTTCATGAAAAAGATCAACGGCCATTACTAGATTCAGCCTATTCTCATTTTTTCACATGGGAGAGGCATTTTCAGACGCTCTTTTATGATAAAATGATACTATTCAAAATTAATTATCGAAAAAAGTTTACTATTAAAAAATCATTTTCACTTAATGGTTCAAATTTGCTTGTGTTTATTTGAAAGGATGAAAAAGATGCGCATTTTGGGAATTGACCTCGGCACGACGAATAGCTTAATTTCTTATTTTGATGAAAATGGACCACATATAATTCCAAATCGTTTAGGTGACCATTTAACCCCTTCAATTGTCAGTGCGAGTGAAGATGGAGAAGTTTTTGTTGGAAAAATTGCAGCTGAAAGACTAATCACTCATCCAAATAGAACGGTTGCTAATTTCAAACGTCATATGGGTGTCAATCAACGGTTTACACTTGGTGACCAAACATTCCTCCCTGAGGAACTTAGTTCATTTATTATCCGTTCACTAGTAGAAGATGCGGAGGTCTATTTAAATGAAAAAATCTCTGAGGTCGTCATCAGTGTCCCTGCTTATTTTAATGATGTACAGCGAAAAGCAACAAAACATGCTGGTGAACTCGCTGGATTAACGGTTGAGCGAATTATTAATGAACCAACGGCAGCGGCAATTGCTTACGGATTACAGGAAGAGAAGGATCAAACTAAATTTCTTGTGATCGACCTTGGCGGTGGTACTTTTGATGTCTCTATTTTGGAGCTCTATCAAAATATCATGGAAGTTCGCGGTGTTGCTGGTGATAATTTCTTGGGTGGCGAAGATTTCACCGAAGTGATTTTGACATTATTTCTAACAAAAAATCATTTCGCGATTGAGCAGTTGACCCGCAAAGAAAAAGCCATCGCTCGTGGACAAGCTGAACTGGTTAAGCGTGCGCTCTCAGATATGTCGACCGCAACAATGAAGTGTCTAGTCAATGGGGAGTCAATCGAAACTGAAATTACAGGTCTCGAATTCGAAGAAGCTTGTAAACCGCTACTCAGACGTTTGCGCCAACCAATTGAACGGGCGCTTAGTGACGCGGCGATTAAGCTCAACCAGATTGAACACATCGTACTTGTCGGTGGCGCTACAAAATCGCCAATTGTCAAACGATTTGTTAGTAAGCTATTTAAAAAATTCCCGTCATCTAGTATTGATCCTGATGAGGTCGTTGCTTGCGGTGCAGCAATTCAAGGTGCAATGAAAGCACGTAATGAGCAAATTAAGGAGATTATTTTAACCGATGTTTGCCCTTACACTTTAGGAACCGATATTGCTTACGAAAGAGACGATGGCAGCTTTGACTCAGGTCATTTCAAACCAATTATTGAGCGGAATATCACCATTCCAGTTAGTAAAATGGATACCTTTTATACGATTCATAACAATCAATGCAATGTAAAAATTGATGTACTGCAAGGCGAAAGTCGTTTCACCAAAAACAATATTCTCTTGGGCGAATTAAATGTTGCCGTACCTGCGAGACCTGCTGGAAAAGAAGCAGTCGATGTTCGCTTCACTTATGATATAAATGGGATACTGGAAGTTGAGGTCACTGTTGTTTCTACCGGCACTACTTCACGTGCAGTCATTGAACAAAATCCCGGCTATTTAAGTGAGACAGAGATAGAAAAACGGTTGATGGAATTAAAAGAAATTAAGATTCACCCGCGAGAACAAGAAGAAAACAAGTTACTCATTGCTAGAGGCGAACGGATGTATGAAGAACATACCGGTGATGTAAGACAGTATATTTTGTCATGTCTACGTCAGTTTGAAGTTGTACTGGATAAACAGGATTTCAAAATTGCCAAAGAAGCAGCAAAAGAATTAGCAGCTCAACTAGATCAAGTAACTGATGATTGGCTCTAGAAATAGCATCTGCCGATTATTAGAGGGAACTTCAAGGAGAATTTGACATGAACATTTGGAAAATGCTCGATATTGAGCCAACATCGAATAAAGACGTGATTCGGCAAGCGTACCGAAATCGATTACCAAATCACCACCCGGAAGAAGACCCAGAAGGGTTTCAACGCTTGAGGGCTGCCTTTGATGAAGCACTTCTATACAAAGGTGAGACTGGGCAAAGTGAACAATCTGAAATCGATGTTTGGATCAAGCGTGTAGAAGCAGTCTATCAAGATTTTGCTAAACGACTAGATCTGCTATGTTGGGAAGAGCTACTGGAAGACGAGGTCTGCTTTTCGCTCGATACAGCGAACGAAGCCAACACGCAGCTACTAGTCTTTCTGATGGATCATTACTATTTGCCGCAACCTGTCTGGCAACTACTTGCAAACCATTTCAACTGGGAAATAAAGCAGGCTGA
>JAVBKE010000138.1:0-3580 GCA_031554185.1 Caryophanales bacterium | reverse complement strand
ACATCAATCTTTACACCCGTTGTAATATCAGTTCCTGTGATAACCACTGGACTTGCTGGATCTGTTGTTACATTCATTGCCTGCAAATTGGCGATTGTTGCTGGATCGAGGTCCGGTGCTTTTGATAAGGTGTCTTTTACTGTGACACCGTTTGCTGCCGCATTTCCAGCATTCGCTACCGCTATGGTATACGTAACCTTCTCTCCTGCTTCAATCTTGCCATCTCCGCTTGCATCCACCACTGATTTCTCTGATGAGAGGTCTGGGCGTGCTACCGGGATTTCTACTTCTGGTTCTTCAGGATCAGTTGGATCGGTTGGATCTGTGACTGTCGCCTGATTTTCTACTGTTGTTGTTGCTGGTTTGATTGGGTTCTTTGCGTTGACGTCAAACGATACGTTCACCGTTGCGCCTGCTGGGACATCAATCTTTACACCCGTTGTAATATCAGTTCCTGTAATAACCACTGGACTTGCTGGATCTGTTGTCACATTGATTGCCTGTAAGTTAGCAATTGTTGCTGGATCTAGGTCTGGTGCTTTTGACAGGTCATCTTTGACCGTTACACCTTTCGCTCTCACTGTGCCATCGTTTGTAACTGCGATGGTGTAAGTGACTTTTTCGCCTGCTTCAATTTTGCCATCTCCACTCGTATCAATCACTGATTTAGTCGCTTTGATATCTGGACGACCAATGACAATTTCAACGCCTGGTTTCAGTGGTGGTTCTGGATTACTTGGATCTGTTATTTCTGCTACGTTTTCCACGGTAATACCAGTATTCGAAATCGGGTCTTTTGCATTCACATCAAATGTGACGGCGACGGTTGCGCCTGCTGGTATATCAATTTGGATACCTTGCGTAATGTCCGTTCCCGTAATCACTACTGGTGTGGCTGGTGTTGTTGACCAGTTTTCTGCTTGTAAGTTGGTAATCGTACTTGGATCGAGATCTGGTGCACCGGAAAGATCGTCTTTCACCGTCACACCTAACGCAGTACTGCCTCCTGTATTGGTGATCAAAATCGTATAGGTGACTTTCTCTCCTGCTTCAATGAGTCCGTCTCCTGATTCATATCTCGCTTCCCCATCCGTTGTACCCACTGTATCTGTCACATATTTCCTCGCAATGAGGTCCGACTTACTTGTCTCAATTGTTGTCGAAGGTTTGTGCTCTACTGTTGGTTTTGCTGGGTCAACTACAGTTGCAATGTTGACGATCTCTGTCACTTCTGTTGTTAACGGATCAATTACTTTCACATCAAATGAAACGGTTGTTTCTCCATCAGCTGGCACATCGACTACGATCCCTGTTTGAATATCTCCAGCTACGGCTTCACCATTTACTTTAAGATTCGTTGGTGGTGCCTGATCAAGTCCTGGATAACCTAATGGATCTTTTACTGATACATTTTCGGCATCAGCATTACCTGTATTTTTCACAGTAATTGTGTAGGTCAGTGTTTCACCTGCTTGCGCTACATTGTCTCCCGTAGCGTCAACAACTGCTTTGGTTGCTACGATGTCAGTACGGCCAACTGGAATTTCAATTTCTGGCTCATCTGGGTCTTCTGGATCATTTGGATCCGTGACAGTCGCTTTGTTCTCAATTTCACTTGTCGCTGCTTTGATCGGATTCTTGGCACTCACTTCAAATGAGACATTGACTGTTGCCCCTACTGGCACATCAATTTGCACACCTTGCGTAATGTCTGTTCCTGTGATCGTTACCGGTGTTGCTGGTATGACGCTCACATTCTCTGCTTTAAGGTTAGCGATTGTGCTAGCATCAAGGTCTGGCGCTTTTGATAGGTCATCTTTCACCGTGACACCTGTTGCTGGTGCGTTGCCGGTGTTCTTCACCGCGATGGTGTAGGTCACCTTTTCGCCTGCCTCGATGAGTCCGTCTCCACTTGCGTCCACAACTGATTTCGTTGCAGATACATCTGGTCTCGCGACTGGAATTTCGACTTCTGGCTCGTCTGGATCTTCTGGATCATTTGGATCTGTGACGGTTGCCTCATTTTCTACTGCCGTTGTTCCAGGTGCAATGACGCTCTTCGCATTCACTTCAAATGAAACATTCACTGTTGCGCCTGCTGGCACGTCAATTTGGATACCTTCGGTAATGTCCGTTCCTGTGATCGTCACTGGTGTTGCTGGTAGGACAGTTACGTTTTCTGCTTTTAGATTGGTAATTGTACTTGCATCGAGATCTGGTGCTTTTGATAGGTCATCTTTCACTGTAACACCTTTTGCTGGTGCATCGCCTGTGTTCTTCACCGCGATGGTGTAGGTGACTTTCTCTCCTGCTTCGATCTTACCGTCGCCGCTCGCATCGGCTACCGCTTTGGTTGATGACAAGTCTGGTCTTGCGACTGGAATTTCGATTTCTGGTTCCTCAGGATCCGTTGGATCTGCCGGATCCGTCACAGTTGCTTTATTTTTGACAGCTAGTGTTGATGGTTTGATTGGGTTCTTTGCATTGACGTCAAATGAAACGTTAATGGTTGCACCGGCTGGTACATCAATCTTCACACCTGTTGTAATATCTGTTCCTGTAATCGTTACCGGCACTGCTGGGGTAACGGTCACATTCTCTGCTTTTAGATTCGCAATTGTTGTAGGATCTAAATCTGGCGCTTCTGACAAATCATCTTTGACTGTGACACCTTTTGCTTCTAAGTTCCCACTATTTTTAACTGCAATTGTATAGGTGACTTTCTCACCGGCTTCAATCTTGCCGTCTCCACTCGTATCGATAACTGATTTTGCCGATGACAAATCTGATTCCGCTACTGGGATTTCAATTTCTGGTTCTTCTGGTTCTTCTGGGTCTTCTGGATCATTTGGATCCGTGACCGTTGCTTCATTTTCTACAACGACTGTTGTTTCTTTGATCGGATTCTTCGCATTCACTTCAAACGAGACATTGACGGTTGCACCTGCTGGTACATCGATCTGCACGCCTGTTGTGATATCTGTTCCTGTGATCGCCACCGGTGTTGCCGGTTGGACTGTCACGTTTTCGGCTTTTAGATTGGTAATTGTGTCCGGATCGAGGTCTGGCGCTTTTGATAGAGTATCTTTCACTGTAACACCTTTTGCTGGTGCATCTCCAGTGTTGCTGACCGCTATCGTATACGTGACTTTTTCGCCTGCTTCAATTTGGCCATCGCCTGTTGCATCTACAACTGATTTCTCTGCTGTAATATCTGGTCTTGCGACTGGAATCTCGATTTCTGGTTCCTCAGGATCCGTTGGATCTGCCGGATCCGTCACTTCTGCCTGATTCTCTATTTCTACTGTTGACTGTTTAATTGGATTCTTCGCATTCACTTCAAATGATACATTGACTGTTGCACCGGCTGGTACATCAATCTTCACACCTGTTGTAATATCTGTTCCTGTGATAACTACCGGCACTGCTGGTGTAACACTCACAGCCTCTATATCCGGACGACCTACCTCGATTTCTATAATCGGTTTCAGTGGTGGCTCTGGGTTATTTGGATCGGTTACTTCTGCCTCATTGGCGATGACTACTGTACTTTCTTTGATCGTTGTTTTCGCATTCACTT
>JAVBKE010000195.1:0-6453 GCA_031554185.1 Caryophanales bacterium | reverse complement strand
GGAGATGTTTATGACACTTTCACACAGCCCCACTTTCCTGCCCTTTCAACAAGACTGGCACAAAGCCGATATCATCGCGGCGTTACGTAAAAAAGGTACCTCACTGGCAGCAGAATCACGCGCTGCGGGCTTAAGTTCTTCAACACTTGCCAACGCGCTAACCCGCCCCTGGCCCAAGGGTGAACGACTAATAAGCAAAGCGATTGGCGTACCTGCCGAAACCATCTGGCCAAGCCGCTATTTTGATTCGCAGACCAATAAACCTATCGCCAGACCAATGCGCACACATCAGCCGAAATAAACAATTAGCGTCATCTGCCAGATTCTCTTTGCGGGTGACGCTAACTGAGGAAAGTCCCGAACTATCTACGGTCGATAAATCTCGCTGTTCCAACGCAAACTGTTTTTAAATATCCAAAGCACATTTAACAGTTACAGAAACACGTAATACTTTCCTTCGATTACTTGAGTTTTTTATATTTAATTATTTTAAAATGTAACTTTGTATTTATAGACACTATTTTTTGATTTGCTATGGAGTAGACTCAAACTCCTCATTATTTTCAAGGATAAGAAAATGGCGATCCCAGTATATCTATGGATAAAGAATGATAAAGGAAACGATATAAGAGGTTCAGTTGATCTAAACCAGCGGGAAGGAAGCATTGAAGTCACAAGCTTATTCCATAACATCCATATACCCACCGATATCTTTGCCGGAAACGTAACCGGAACAGTGATACATGAACCCGTAGGTATAATCAAAGAAATTGACTCTTCCAGCCCCTACCTTTTCAAAGCACTCGCGACTGGTGAAACACTAAAAACTGCTGAATTGAAATTCTACCGGATTAATGATGCAGGGCAGGAAGTTGAATATTTCAATATTTTCCTTGAATACGTCAAAGTCATTTCAATAATCCCCATTATGTATGACATCAAGGATGCAGCATACGAACGCAAAAACCATCTTGAGGCGCTGGAGTTGATGTACGAAAAAATCACCTGGACGTACAAGGACGGCAATATCAAACATTCAGATAGCTGGAAAGATCGCAAAACAGCATAGGAGGTTTTATGGTCTGGAAATATGAACAAAGCACGGGCAGGCTCTATCTTAATGGGGTACTCAAAGGGACAGGATATTCAGGTAGTTTAACCAATAAGAACAATCCTGACCGGGAGCACGTTAAGGGCATGGGGCCCCTTCCACGCGGTATGTACCGCATCGGCTCGGTTACTCGCTCTAAAGGCCCCTGGACAATTGAACTTCACCAGGTTTCAGGCAACACATTCGGGCGTGATCTATTCCGTATTCATGGAGAAAAAAGACAACCCAAGATACCTGGTTTCGCCTCTGAAGGGTGCATTATTATGGGGCCAGATGTCCGTATTTTAGTGGCTGGCTCAACTGATACAATGCTGGAAGTTATTCGATGAAGCGCTGGCTACTCTTATTAATGATTCCGACGATGGCCCTGGCATCAACAAGCCCAAAGGATATTGAGCGCGATATAAACCATTATGGCGTTAATGGCTTTTCCACGAACATTCCTAACAGTGAATGGATGGAAGTTCTTAGTAATATCTCTTTGGGTAAAAGTGAATGGATTGCCCTGGCCCCGAAACTAGCCCTGGTAATAGATCGTGAGCAAGCAGGGGAATTAAATGACGCACTTTTCTACGCCATCGAACCCAATGCAAAAGATACGTTATCGATATTATCTATTATGGATAAGCACAATTACCGATATCAACAAGGAACAGATGTGACTTGCCCGTCAAAGGTACTGCTGTCTGAGGATGCCATTAAACAACACTACAACAATACGCGAATCGCTTTACTGAATGTCGGGCCACAAGGTGCTGATTGTTTGTGGTTGCTGGAAGGTATAGTCGAAGAAATAAAATCTGATAAAGCACACAATGAATAAGGGACAATATCTACTACCAGAGTACTTACCAGCTACTCGTGCTTATCAAATTTTTCCGGAATAATATTTTTACCGACATAACAACGGACATCGGATTCTGGCAACTCCGACAACCCATCAAAACCTCAGTCAGTGGTTACCCATAACCACCTGGTCGGCACAGTGAAAACTCTGCCGGCTTCTTTGTGCCTGTTGCACCTTCTCTCCTGGGGACGAGGGCGTCAATCTCCGATATAAACAATAAATGTCGTCGGCATGAATATGCATCTATTACTCAGGTAGCGTTATTACCCTATAAGTAACTTGTGATATTATAAAAACGTTTTTGTATAAAAATATTCCAAATGTTAACAGATACCAGTAAATGAAAAAAAGAGTGATGCTAT
This sequence comes from Caryophanales bacterium, assembly GCA_031554185.1. Taxonomy (GTDB): domain Bacteria; phylum Bacillota; class Bacilli; order JARBTR01; family JARBTR01; genus JAVBKE01. The sequence goes on along the minus strand of JAVBKE010000195.1, from coordinate 4,133 downwards.
TATGAATTATGATGATGCTATTGATGAAGAGAGACGTAAAATGGTCTCACTCAGTGGCGCATGGTTTATTATTGTGACATTAACACTGTCTTCTTTTGTTTTATTTTATTCATATTTTCTGGACGACAATCAACATATAACAGCAAATAGCTACAGCAAATATTTCGCATTAACGTACATTTTATTTATTGGAACGTTATGGGTCGTTCGTACTTTGAATCCTTTTTATCTCGATAAAAACTGGATGAGAAACGCATCAATACTCATTTTCATCAATGGACTCATATGGGGAGGTGTCGTTTTTTGTTATGTCATGGAGAGTCGCATTCTCGGGCCTGTTTTTCTTTGCGTGATTATATTATTTTGTGGCATTGTATCTGGCTATGGCCTAAAGCTCATTGGCATTTACAGCCTGCCTATTTTTAGTTCATTGCTAATATCAACATTTTTAAAAGATGGGTTACTCCATTCCCTGTATATGTGCATCATATTATCGGGAGTTTGGTTCATTATCAAAACTAGCGACTCTTTAATTAAAAGAAGGATAAACAAAGAAATAGCCACTTCTTTAATTTTAGAAAAGAAAGCGTTTAATGCATGTCATAATGCTCAAATAGATTATCTGACAGGCGTTTTTAATCGCCGGGGTTTTGAAGTTGAGTTTAAAAAAGCGGTTTCAGAATGTGTGATTGAACAAAAACCTTTTGCAATCGTACTAGTTGATATTGATTACTTTAAGAAGATCAATGACACTTTTGGTCATGTTGCTGGCGATGAGTGTCTTATCGCCGTTGCCGATAAAATTCAAAAGTGTCTTAAATTTTGCATATCCAGCATTTCTCGATATGGTGGTGATGAATTTATTATTATCGTCAATGAAGCGGCCTCTGAAAAGGTCGAGATGATTTGCAATGACATCAAAAATTCCATCAATGAAAACAGTTTAAAATCGATTGGTGATAAGTGTATTTCAGTCACTCAAGGTGCAGCCATTTGCAACAATGCCCGAAGTGTAAACGATATCATTAGTTGTGCTGATAGCGCTCTTTATGAGGCAAAACAAAATGGCAGGAATTGCTATCAAGTAGTCGAATAATAAATATCTGCCAGAAAGTGATGATGAATTTTACTACTGGCAAAGCCAATGTTCGATAACCGAGTGTTGGCTTTGTCATGCTGGATCTCCGTATCAGGGCCTTAATGCCTATCGCCACCTTATCGCTACGTAGTGCAGCCCTCATAAATCCCGATACAGACATGCATTACTCGATAGTTTTTAACAATTGAACGCTCAGTTAATGAACATAATGAAATATTAATGACGTATATTTAGCATTGATTTATTGATCGCCTTAAGCAATAGCTAATATAATAGGCGGTATCTCTTTAGAATTGTATTCGACTGTTTAGCCAGGTTCCTGGGGTTGATTAGTTATCCACGCAAAGCAGAATCGATGTCTTCACATCCTTTTCCATTTAAATCATGGCAAAGCAATATTAAATACTCAGCAGTTGCAACAGAATTTAATGTGTATTTTTACACATTCCGAGATGTCCATCTGCAAAAAACAAACTCATTAAACAGAGAAGATAAATATGTTATTGGCTGTAGCCAAAGATGATATTTTTTTGAAAAGAATGCAAATCCCTATTTTTTCAGGAATTGCTTTTTTCCTATTTCAGTTTCTCGCTGAGTTCCTTACGGCTCAGGAGCATATCGCAGATGTCACTATACGATTCTATGATCTTACACTGCCGCTGATTTCTGCTTTGCTGGTGCTGTACAGAACAAAGGCGCTTCCCATATTGGGATTGTTTTTTCTTTACTCATTTTTTTGTCACCCCCTGGCAGCGACATTAGTACTCTCTTCCCAGTTACTGGCAGCACTCATCAGCCAGGTACTGTATTACTGGAACACGGGAAAACGTAGTACGGTCAGTTTTGGGCGAAGCCAGTTAACGCCACAGCGCATAGGTTGGCTGGTCTGCTGCAACTCTCTGTTGTATTTACTTTTTCATAAATGTTTGCAGGCACATTTTGATCCCGCATCAACGACTGAAATTTTTACGGTACAGACACTGATTAACCTCCAGTGGATGATGAACTCCTGCATTACAGGCATCCCCTTTTGTTATCTTGTACTGCGGATCTGTCATAAGCCTTCATGGGGGCTTCAGTACCTAAGGCACGTCAAGGCGACAGTAAAATCAGGGCCGCCGACTTTATATCTGGCAGGCTGGGGGTTCTTACTGCTCGTCATTATGTACTGCCTGATTTCAAAAAACCTGAACACGTTGCTCTTTACTGACTACTCTTTGCTGTGGTTATTGCCCGTTATGTTATGGGGAACGGTGCGGATTGGACACGCTCTGGTGGCTCCGCTATGGGTAATAATACTCATGTTGTTGGGAAACTATATTGATGGATATATCTCAATCGCCAATACCCTCACCGATGCCAATCATCTGCACAGCCTAATAATATCCTCAACAACGATTTTCATCTTCTCGCTGACCATAGTTGCTACAGGGGTGATGTCTGCACGCAGCCTGAAATACACCCGACATATCAGCAGACTTTACCGTTCTGAGCCACATACGGGGTTATTAAACTTTCAGGCTCTAAGCATGGACTTAGATAAGCACTCCGCAGAAGCTTTATGCTTAATCCGTTGTCCAGAGTTGAATGAGCTGGAACAGACTTATGGTGTTGAGTTTCGTTTTGAGTTTGTAAAAGCACTCAGTTTTTACATCACAAAATTACTGCACTGTAGCGGCCAAATTTATTACAGTCCCGGCCATGGGTTGATAGTCAGACTTAACACGCTTCCCAATATCCCGGTGTTTTACCAGTCACTCAGAGATTTCCGTTTTCAGTGGAAAGAAGCGATACTGGGTCTTAATTGTGGTGTGGCATATACTTGTGAAAAAAGTTTAATCCGAAATTTATCCGCTGCAATAAAGCAATTAAATATTAATAGCTATATCTCTCTTATGCATGGAAGACCTTTGTCGCTGAACCCGACCGTTCCCGGTGACAATATTGTAGAATCAGGGATTATACGGGATGTTTTACAGCAGGCCATCGACAGAAAATCATTGATGTTAATGGCGCAGCCAATTGTATCTACGATGCTGACTGCGCAGCCCGTGATGTCTTTGCGGGGTAAAGTTCATTACCATGAGATCCTTATTCGCCTAAAAACGGCTGAAGATAAATTGATTTTCCCGGATACATTCCTGCCATTAGCCCGTAAAGGTGGCCTGCTACCTGCACTGGATATTACTGTGATTGAGCAGACTTTCCGGTTTATGCAGACGCGAAAAGACTCAGATCCTGATTGCCATTTTTCAATCAACCTGACACCTGAGTCATTAAACCAGGCTGATTTCCTGGATAATATCGCCACATTATTCAAAAAATACAATATCGCCCCTTGTCGTATTATTTTTGAAATTATCGAATCTGAAATCATTGATAATGATAATGTATCAGATGTTTTGAGAACTCTGCGTAATGCCGGGAGTAAAATAGCTATTGATGATTTTGGTACCGGGGCATCAAGTTATGAACGATTACGACTTCTGAATGCAGACATATTAAAAATTGACGGTTCTTTTATCAAAAACATTATTGATGATCCATTCAGCTATTGTGCCGTTAAATCATTCTGCGAAATGGCTAAATTAAAAAATATGGAAATTGTTGCCGAGTTCGTGGAAAACGAAGAAATCGCGCTGAAGCTGGCGGAAATGGGTATCGACTGGCTACAGGGCTATCACATTGGGAAGCCCGTCCCAGTGGAGTTAGCGGACCTGTAGTTTTATCGCCAACAATGAGCGGCTTAACAGCACACCGGCCTGAATACATCTTTCAGGTCGGTGTGTAAGTATCCCGACATATTCGCGATGTCAGTGATACATATCTATTTCCACGTTAACGGAAGGTTCATCTTATTCTGGATGATCTACCCTTAGCAGGTAATCGTGCAGTTTTATGAGCGACTGGCGCAAGCTACTGATACGGAACAACGGCCCCTTGTTAATGGAAAAGTATTCATGACTGATTCATCACGCCTGCCACTGTCTTTCCCGATGCCGGAAATCCCGGGCGTAACCGTACCGCATGGTGG
>JAVBKE010000186.1:0-25105 GCA_031554185.1 Caryophanales bacterium | reverse complement strand
GTGCTCATGCAACTTTCATGGTGCGCCAGAAACAAAAATGCATTTTTTTCACTTTTCTACTGCTAACATCGCAATTATTCTGTATAATTATCAAGAAACTAAATTACACTAAATAACTGAAGTATTTGAGGGAGGAAACGTCCTATGTCATGGATTGATCAAGTGAAGAAGTGGAACACTTTTGAACAGCTAGATCCGGCACTACAGACTACATTACAAAGCATTAGTGGTAATACCAAATTACTTGAAGAGAGTTTTTATAAAGATTTAGACTTTGGAACTGGCGGTATTCGTGCTGAAATGGGACCCGGAACAAACCGGCTTAATATTTACACAATTCGTCGAACTGCAGAAGGGCTTGCTCGTTACATCGTTCAACAAGGTGATGAAGCAAAGTCACGTGGTGTTGCCATCGCTTACGATTCTCGGCATATGTCTTATGAATTTGCAATGGAAGTGGCTAAGACAGTTGCGAAACATGGTGTAAAAGCTTATCTCTTCGATGAACTATACCCGACGCCATTACTTTCTTATGCTGTGCGTCATTTGAAAACGGTTGCCGGTGTGGTTATCACTGCCAGTCATAATCCATCTGAATACAACGGCTTCAAAGCCTATGGTGAAGACGGTGGGCAACTACCTCCAGAAGCAGGCGATATCATTGTTGACTACATAAGTAAGGTTGAAAATGAGTTGACTGTGGAAGTGGCTGATCAGAAAGAAATTGAGGCAAATGGTCTTCTGACTTACATTGGTAAAGATGTTCTGGGCACCTACATCGAATGTCTGCGTTCTTTACAATTAAATCGTTCAGAGGTCAACGATTTAGCGTCTCAGCTGAAAATTGTTTACACACCGCTCCATGGTGCAGGTAATAAACCAGTGCTTGCAGCGCTTGAAGCATTCGGCTTCCGGAGCGTGGCAACTGTTACTGAGCAGCAACAACCAGATGGTGCTTTTCCAACAGTAAAATCACCAAACCCTGAAGAGCAAGCTGCCTTTGAACTAGCGATGGCGTACGGAGACCGAATTGGTGCAGATATCTTACTAGCAACCGATCCAGATGCGGATCGACTAGGAATTGCTGTGAAAAATAATGAAGGTGACTATATTGTTCTCTCTGGAAATCAAATTGGTGCGATGTTGCTCGAATACCTTCTATCACAGAAACACAAGCTGGGTACCCTTCCTGATAACGGAATCGTCATCAAGACAATCGTAACTTCAGAACTAGGGCGTGCCATTGCAGAAGGTTATGGCATGAAATCGATCGATACCTTGACTGGGTTTAAATTCATCGGTGAAAAAATGAGTGAATTTGAAGCTACAGGTGAATATACTTTTCAATTTGGTTATGAAGAAAGTAATGGTTACCTCATGGGCGACTTTGTTCATGAAAAAGATGCTGTTCAAGCAGTTGTTGTAGCTGCTGAAATGGCAGCACTTTGCAAAGCTGAAGGAAAAACAGTTTACCAAGGTATCCTTGATATTTATGAAAAGTATGGCTTTTATCAAGAGCAAACACAGTCGATCACTCTAAAGGGGAAAGACGGTGCTGAGCAGATTTCTAAACTACTGACAGCGCTCAGGGAAGAGGAAATTGATGAAATCGCGGGAATTCATATCAATGCAATTGAGGATTATGCGGTATCGATTCGTCTAGAAAATAAAATGGAAGTAGCCATCGGGTTACCGAAATCAAATGTGTTGAAATATCACCTTGCAGACGGTTCATGGTTCTGCGTTCGTCCATCAGGTACAGAACCAAAAGTGAAGTTCTACCTAGCTGTTAAAGGGACTTCAATCGAAGATGGTCAGCTGAAGCTATCCAATTTGCAAGATGCTGTGATGGAAAAAGTCAATCGAATATTAGCTGGTGCGTAAATAATTTAGTGAGTGACAGCATGAAGCAGAGGTGCCTTAGGGGAGCCTCTGCTTTTTACTTGGGGTTTATCTGTTATACGAGTAAATTATGCCAAATGGAGCAAACTATAGCATGGAAATGAACCCTACTGTTACAGAAGAGGTTCAAACAGATTACAACAAGATGAAATTTTTTTCGAAAAACACAAATAGAGAATTTGATATGCTATAATATCAAAATGCGGCCACTAAATCGATTAGGGTCATCTTATTTAGAAGAAGTGGTGATTGTTTTGAACTATCAGAGACGAATGATTTTACTACTCGTATTGGATTCGTTAATTGTTGTTTCAAGTTTATATTTCAGCTTTTTAATTATATTCCTTGATCCACAGATGATCCAGGAATCAGGCTCACTTAAATTAGCAATTTTTATTGTTCTAGTCAGTCATTTTTTCTTCGCTTCCGTATACAGGCTCTATCATAAGGTCTGGGAATACGCGAGTGTTGAAGAGATTGTTGTCATTGTGAAAGCCGTGTCATGGTCTTTCCTACTGGCAAGTGCTGTGCAGTATTTGACTGTCAGCAGAGTATACATACGACCGATGTTATTCGCATGGATGATGAATATTCTTCTTATCGGTGCATCCCGTTTTTCATGGCGGTTTTTTCGTCATCAACTAAGCCGTGAGAACCCAAACATTAAACGTGCTTTAATTATCGGTGCCGGTGAAACAGGAACGTCGCTTGTTCGTCATTTCCTGAATACCGATGAGCAAAATATTAAACCAGTTGCCTTTATCGACAATGATAAAAATAAGCAAAAATTGCAAGTGCACAGCTTGCCAGTATATGGTTCGTCCAAAAAAATAGCCCAAGCAGTTAAGGAATTAGATATTGATCAGATTATTATCGCTATTCCAAAACTATCAAAACGTGAGCTGAGAGATCTACTAGAGATTTGTACAGAAACAAAGGCCAAAACCGTGATTATGCCGAAGACAGAAGACGTGATTTTAGGAAAAGTCTCTGTATCACAATTTCGTGATGTACAGGTGGAAGATTTATTAGGAAGAGATCCAATTGAACTTGACATCAATTCGATTTCTAGTCAAATTGAAGGAAGAACAATCCTTGTCACAGGAGCTGGTGGATCAATCGGTTCAGAAATTTGTCGTCAAATCTGCACGTTTATGCCACGCAAAATTGTCATTCTAGGACATGGTGAGAATTCAATCTATGAGATCAATCGTGAACTTAGAAGATTATTTATTGATCGTATGGAAATTATCCCGGTGATTGCGGATGTGCAAGATCGTGGTCGCCTAGTTGAAGTGATGGCAGCGCATAGACCAGATGTTGTCTATCATGCAGCTGCTCATAAGCATGTACCTTTGATGGAGCAAAATCCGAAAGAATCGATTAAAAATAACGTGATTGGTACAAGGAATGTAGCTGAAGCGGCTGATGCTGCTGGTGTTAGTGCATTTGTGTTCATCTCAACTGATAAAGCAGTCAATCCTACAAATGTAATGGGTTCATCGAAGCGAATGGCTGAAATGGTCATTCAAAACTTAAATAAAACAAGCAAAACGAAATTTGTTGCAGTTCGATTTGGAAACGTGCTTGGTAGTCGTGGTAGTGTTATACCACTATTCAAAGACCAAATTCATGCAGGTGGTCCAGTGACTGTGACACATCCAGAAATGACGAGGTATTTCATGACAATTCCAGAAGCATCAAAGCTTGTGATTCAAGCAGGCGTGCTCGCACGTGGTGGTGAAATATTCGTGCTTGATATGGGTGCACCAGTAAAAATCCTTGATTTAGCGAAGAATCTGATCAGACTTTCTGGTTATACTGTTGAAGAGATCGGCATTGAATTCTCTGGGATCAGACCTGGTGAAAAGATGTACGAAGAACTGTTAGGAGAAAACGAAGTACATAAAAACGCAGTCTTCCCGAAAATCTTTATCGGTAAAACAGTCGACTTTGACTATGAGAAAGTCGCGTATATTATTGACAATTACATGATAATGACGCCAGTAGAAGTCCGTAATTATGTCATAGACTTAGCAAATAATCGTGAATTAACTTTACAAGGGCAGAAAGCTTGATTGAACAATGAGAAAGAGATTAATTTGGACAAACTACGCTAAATTTGGCGCAGTCTGTTTTGACGAAGGGGGATGCTAGCGATGTTTTATCGTGCTATGAAGCGAATCTTTGATTTCCTATTATCACTCGTTACATTGGTGCTGTTATCGCCGATCCTTATACTAATTGCAATCTGGATTAAATTTGATTCAAAGGGACCTGTTTTCTTTAAACAAAAGCGGTTTGGTCAGGACAAGCGTTTATTCTATATTTACAAGTTCCGTTCAATGCGCAGTGATACGCCGGGGGATATGCCTACTCATTTACTCGCTGATCCAGCTTCATTCATTACGAAGAGCGGTCATTTTCTCCGGAAAACGAGCCTTGATGAATTACCACAGCTGCTTAACATCATTAAAGGTGAGATGAGTTTCGTCGGCCCACGTCCTGCACTCTGGAATCAGTATGACTTGATTGATGAGCGTGAAAAGGTTGGTGCCAATGGCGTTCCGCCAGGATTAACTGGATGGGCACAGATCAACGGCCGTGATGAGTTGCCAATTGATGTGAAAGCTACACTTGATGGCGAATATGTTGAGCGAAAAAGTCTTATTTTTGACATTGTGATCATTGTGAAAACATTTGTCAGCGTAGTGAAGAAGGACGGGTACAAAGAAGGAAAAAGCTAAGTTCATCGTAGAAATGAAATGCAGCGAGGGAAGCCTGAGTAGCCTTGCTGTTTTTTTATGGCTATCAGAGAATGTTATAGCGCACAAGTGGTTTACTAAGAGAACTGGTTTAATTTAGTAGCACGGTAGAACAGGTTATTGTGGTATGGTAGAGATATTGGATAAGAATCGATCAGTGTCTGCTAGTGCAGTACATTGTGAAAATATGGGGGATAATGATGAGTTTAGAAAAAAATCAATTGCTAGATGTAACGTTTGAGGATTTAACACATGAGGGGCTTGGCGTTGCAAAGCCAGAAGGAATACCGATTTTTGTTGCTGGTGGACTACCAGGAGAATTAGGTCAAATTAAGATTACGAAAATGCAGAAGACGCATGGCTTTGGACGATTAATGAAGTTGACAAAAACAAGTAGCGATCGGGTTGAACCACCTTGCCCAGTTTATACGCAATGCGGTGGGTGTCAAGTGCAACATCTTTCTTATGAAGCACAGCTGATGACTAAACAAAAGCTTGTGAGCGATGCTTTAACACGGATTGGTAAGATTACTGATGCTACGGTTCATCCTGTAATTGCCATGGATGACCCTTGGCGCTATCGTAATAAGTCACAGGTACCTGTGGGTCAAAAAGACGGCAAGCTTGTGACTGGCTTTTTCATGAAAAGATCTCATGATATTGTCGCTATGGATGAATGTTTAATTCAAATGGAAGCAAATGACCGTGCTGTACAAGTGGTGAAGGATATTTGTCAGAAGTATGATGTGTCTGCTTATGATGAGGTTAGTAAACGCGGTATTTTGCGCCATATCCTAGTTCGGTATGGCAAGGCTACTGGAGAATTAATGGTCGTGCTCGTCGTGCGTGAGAAAAGAATTGTGAACCTGGAAGAGATTGTTACAGAGATTGCTGAAGCGTTGCCAGCGCTAAAATCACTCGTACTCAACGTGAATCGTTACCCTACGAATGTTATTTTAGGAAAGAAAAATATACTACTTTGGGGCAAAGAGGTCATTTATGACGAAATTAGTGGTGTACGATTTGCAATTTCACCACATTCTTTTTATCAAGTAAATTCAGTGCAGACAGAAGTTTTATACGAGAAAGCTGTGGAGTATGCAGGATTGACAGGTGCTGAGACAGTGATCGATGCTTATTGTGGTATTGGTACAATCTCGTTACTTTTGGCTAAAAAAGCAAAACAGGTGTATGGTGTTGAAATTGTCGAAACGGCAGTCGCTGATGCGGAGCGCAATGCATCGCTGAACAAGATTAAAAATGCTACTTTTGTTGTGGGTGCGGCAGAAGAGACAATGGGTAAATGGGTAGAAGAGGGTATCATTGCAGATGTCGTTGTACTCGATCCTCCGCGTAAGGGCTGTGATCGTAGGCTGCTGGATGCCATTATTGAAATGGCGTCGAATCGCGTTGTCTATGTGTCTTGTAATCCAGCTACTTTGGCACGAGATTTACGGATTCTTGAGGATGGTGGGTATAAGGTACAGGAAGTGCAGCCTGTTGATATGTTTTCTATGACTGGGCATGTTGAAAGTGTGGTTCTGATAACTCGTCGAGAAAGCTAGGAATATCAAGGGGTTGGAGGCATTTTGGACACTCGATAAAAAATGGACTAAAATTACGCAAAGACAGATAACCATGATAAATACTGCGGGTGCTCGTCCTCTAACCCTTATATGAGCAATAAGAATAAAAATGCCGGTTGATCCAAGAAAGGTTGGAAACCCGGTATTTTTTGTTTGGGGCTTGAGCAGGTAATTTAAAGTTATCTATTATTTGTCATTTATTCGTCCTATGGTTATTGTATGTGGGAACATATTAATGTCGCTTTGGAGTTATATATATATCCATAAATTTTATCTACATACTCTTTTTCAGGTTGCCCCATTGACAAACCAAAAAAATATTCATACAATGTTATTATCACATTGGTAATAACATATAGATTGGAAGAAGATAATATGAAAACAGTAGATGAGTTTCACGATAGAAATGGATTTTCAGAAAAGGAGTTTTTACAGAGTTACAATCCTAATGCTTTTGAAAGACTGTCACTTTCAGTTGATGCTGTTATATTCAGTATTGATATAGAATCACAGAAAAAAAATTATCGCAAATTGGACGACCAAAGGCTTACTGTACTTCTCGTGAAAAGAAACGAGCATCCATTTATCGGTAAATGGTCGTTGCCCGGTGGCTTTGTCGGCATAGAGGAAACACTTGACGAAGCGGCAATTCGAATCATCAAAAATAAGACGGGGCTTGACAATCTTTATATGGAGCAATTGTATACGTATGGCAACCCAAACCGGGACCCGCGGATGCGGATCATAAGTTGTTCCTATCTTTCGTTACTGGATAGAAGCAAATTTGAGTTATCGCAGTCACCTCTCGTTACTGATTCGGCATGGTTTGAAGTAGAAACAATGGAGCATAAGCTGGTTCTTTCTCATGCTGACGAACGAATTGAAGTTGCTATCGAGAAAAAAGAAACGAGGAACGGAAAAATTAAGTCTATGGAATATAAAACAGTTGGTGGCTCTAAATTAGCTTTTGACCATGGAACGCTCTTATTGGATGGGTTGATGCGTATTAGGCATAAAATTGACTACACAGACATTGCATTCAATCTATTGTCGGAGGAATTCAGCATCACACAACTTCAACAAATTTATGAAATAATATTAGGGAAAAAACTGCTGGCTCCTGCATTCAGAAGAAAGATATCTACCAAAATACAGGAAACAGGCAAATACAGCCAAGAAAAAGGGCATCGCCCGTCGCAGTTTTTTGTTTATCGAGAGGAAGAATAATAATGAATTCAAAATCAAAACGTATAACAGCAGCACAAGAAACGCTGCAATCTTTTGGGAATGGATTTTATGAAACAAACAATGCAAGAGTAGGCTAAAAAAGGAATCCAGGAAAAAGTCTTTCATCTACCTGCCTATACACACCGGAAATGATTGACAAAATACAGATGGACAACATAATTTCATCCCAAAGGACGAGATACAAACTTTCTCCTTTGCTTGTTGTGCCCTATTTTAAAGAGATTGTATTTGCGGTATACGACAGTTCAAAAACGAGAGAAGTATATCAAGCATTCGAGCAAGTGTTCAAGCAATTTATCCATTAAAACTACTACATTGCAAAAAGTAAGTAAATGGCTGTTTAGTATGAAGCTGAGGTGAGGAAATGGTTCTCCTAAATGATAAACTTCTTTTTAAAACATTAGACATTCTGCGTGGCAAATCTAAGTTACCCCAAGAATACAGCGATTTGGTTAAATTCTTAGAAATAATATACGGTGTCAAAGCGATTGATTTTATATTAGAAACAATGCCTGGACCTAAATGTAGATATAAATTTAGACTTCAAGTTATTCTTTCTTCAAATGATGATTATGAAAAGATGCGAACAAAGGACACCATCAATTACGATCCGGAAATACAGATTAATATTGCTAAAAAGTATTGTGAATTGTTAAATTCCCAAAAGTGGTTGGATAAGTATAATCCAGAGGAAATATTCGTATGCTACTGCGATTTTTCATCAGAGCTCAGGACAAATACAATCAGACTGGCAGATAAAGAGGCTATACCGTTTATTTTGGAAAAGTATGCCCATAGCGACATTTGGAAGATATGCTCATCATTTTCGTATCTATATATATTCTTTATTAACGATGTGAATATTGAGCAATATTCAAAAGATGGCACATGTGAAAGAATTAAAAATGATTATTTCGGATATATAAAAAAATATGATGAGTTTAACTGTTATTTAGATGGGTACAATATTGTTTTTGACAGCAAAGAAAACGTTGATAAAAACTATGCAGGAAATCTGTATTACTACTTTAAGTAATCGATAGCAACGGTAACGATGGAAAATCAAATAGCTTGTGTAAAAGGCGATGCGACCTCCCCAATTTTAAAAGGAACAAAGACAGGAAGGAAGAGCGCACCGATTTGATACAAGGCAGTTGAACACTGTTTAGAAAAACTAGCAGTAAAAGCTAAGGAAGAAAATGCTTCGGTACACATGCCTCACATTGGCTGCGGCCTTGCCGAGGGCTTGCTGGTTTGGTCTATGGTTATTCCTATATTCCTGAAAGATGGATTTCCAGCTTGCGTGACGCTTTAACGGTAGAAAAGATTACTACTAGATTAATTGAAAATACGAATGTGAGTGATGTGAAATGAATTTAGTATTAAATTTGAAAAACTGGAAGCCTTACGAGGTTGTTTGGCTGTTGCTGTTTTCATCCATCGGCATTATTTTGACAGTAGTTTGGAAAGATAACCTGTTCGGGTTTTCTGTGTTTATGACCGGGATCTTGTGTGTGGTAATGGCGGCTAAGGGCAATATCTGGACTTATTTTTTTGGTATGTATAATACGTTTGGGTACGCTTACTTGGCATGGAACAATCATTTATATGGTGAGGTTTTTCTGAATTTGCTTTTTTTGTTCCTATGAATGTCATTGGATTTTTGATGTGGAGAAAGAGGATGAGCGGTGATACTGTTGAAATGAAAGGGCTTTCATTGAAAGGCATTATATGTACCCTGATGGCCTGCATCGTATGCATACTGCTGCTTGGATTTGGTTTGTCACTTATTCCGAATCAAAATAATCCTTCTATTGATGCAGCAACAAATGTGCTGTCCATTATTGCTACATTCCTCATGGTTTGGCGGTATAAAGAACAATGGTTACTTTATATGATTTTGAACGTATTTACAGTTATTTTATGGGCTCTCAGATTAATCGACGGCAGCCCAGACGGAGCAATGATGATTGTCATGTGGAGCGCCTATTTGGTCAATTCGGTATACGGCTATATCAACTGGAGCAAAGGAGTGAAAAAAATAATATGAAAACAGGTCTTACGCTTGGCAAGTTTGCTCCACTACACAAGGGGCATCAATATATGATTGAAACTGCCCTTAAGGAAGTCGATGAACTTTTTATCATGATTTATGATACGAATGTAACCACTATCCCACTGTCTGTCAGGGCAAACTGGATTCGAAATCTTTATCCTACAGTAAAGGTCATTGAATGTTGGGACGGTCCAGATGGATATTCAAATGAACGAAGCTTTGAAATATTGCAGGAAAACTATATTATAGAAATGCTGCAGGGCCAGAAAATCACACATTTTTACTCCAGCGAGTTTTATGGCGACCATGTAAGCAAGGCTTTGGGAGCGATTGATAGACGAATAGATGAAGCCCGTAGCATTGTGCCTATTTCGGCAACAGTGATTCGAGAGAATGCTTTTCAAAATAAAAAATATCTCAGTGACATTGTTTATGCAGACTTGATTACGAAAGTTGTTTTTGTCGGAGCAATGTCCACAGGGAAATCTACAATTACAGAAGCTTTAGCAAAACGTTACAACACGACATTTGCAAGCGAATATGGCAGGGATTACTGGACTGAGCATCAAGTAGACCGTCGAATCTCTTTTGAAGCTTTTGACGACATTGCTATCGGACATATTGAAAGGGAAGATAAAGCCGTTTTGGAAGCTGATAAATACTTGTTTGTTGACACAAATGCCATTACGACATATTTGTTTTCTCTTGATTATCATGGCAAGGCATCAGAGCTTTTGACAAGATTGACGCTTACGAATGCTTCAAGATATGATTTGTTTTTTCTTTGTGAAAACGATATCCCATATGATAATACATGGGACCGAAGCGGCGACCAGAAAAGAAAAGTTTTTCATAAGCAGATTATCGCTGATTTAAAAGAACGAAAAATTCCATATATATCACTATATGGTAGCTTGGAAGAACGAATTAATAAAGTGGATAACATTTTACATGGTTTTGAAAAGTACACAAATTATTTTGGTAATTAGATAGACGGCTGAAAGGCTTGATTGCTAGGGTTTTTAGAGAATTGATCAAACGGCAAGGCTGATTGAGAAACTGGTCTTGCCGTTTTTTGGTGCACGGAAATATCAATCGCTAGAAAATCTCGTTAATAACGTTTTCTGTGGAGAAATCTTTTTGGTAAAGACAACTGCTTTTGTATCAAAAACTGGACTTGTCATTTTCCTTTGATACCCAAAAAAATCCAATCACAATTGATAGCCCAACAACAAGTAGTGGTGCATAAAAGAGTAGAAAATCTTGCATCACTTCGCCTCCTTATAATTGGTTGATCGTTTCCCAGTGACATACTTGCTGTCGAATAGAAAGAGTCGCATCAGTAGAAAGAATGAAGGGATTAATAGGCAAAATCCTGCGATAAAAGCAATCACTAAAGCTGTTGCCATTGCTGCATTTGTTGAGCCGTTGTAAATTGTAAGATCCGGATAGAGCAAGTACGGGTAGTGGCTAAATCCATAGGCAAAAAATGCAGTTGCGTACTGTCCGATTACAAGTAGGAAGGCAATACCTCGTGCTTTTTTTAACCATAGTAATGTCAACGTGCCTAGGAAAAAGAGAAAGGAAATGGCAAACAGCCACCAGAAATCAACCATACGGTTGAAGTGGTCCAGGTTGTAGCTGCGCATTTCGACAATAATTCCCGTTGCTGCAACCAGCGAAGGGATTGACCATATCAGCGCGTAGCGGCGCATCAAGGATGAAGCCCGCTGGTCTTTTGCTTTATCGGCATACCAGACAAGAAAAACTGACGAGATGTAGAGAACGGAGGTAATGCTAAGGACAACAATACTCCAAGAAAGGCTACTAGTGAACAATTTGTGCGTATCGAGTACAGGAAACCCATTCTCGATGCTGACAAACCCACCTTCTGAAATCGTCAGTACAATCGACAATGAAGCAGGAATCAGTAGCCCTGATAGCCCATATAAGTAAACAAACAGCTTGCTTTTCAGCCCACCATAGGTGACGAAGGCATAATAAGAGCCGCGAATCGCAATCAGTGCAATGGCAATACTGATAGGTACTAGCAATGTGGTTCCGTAGTAATAGGCTGTTTTTGGAAAAAATCCAATCATGCCAACATAGAAGAATACTAAAAAGACATTGGTGACTTCCCATACGGGTGATAAATAGCGCTGAATTACCTTCGATAAGACGTTCTGCTGGTTTGTTAGTACACTATAAGCATTAAAGAACCCAGCACCGAAATCGATGGAAGCAACGATAATGTAGCCGAAAAGGAATAAGCCCAGTACGGAAATTCCTAGCAATTCAATATTCATAGCTTAGGCCCCCCTCGTTCTGTCCCAATTCGGTTTGCGGCACGATCAGCTAGTTCCTGCTCAATCGGGTTGTTCCTAAACATCCTAATGAGTACAACAATACTGCCAATTGCCAGTATGATATAAATAGCAACGAAGAGAATCAGCATGATGCCGACACTGCCGCTACTGGTTGCGGCATCCTCAGTCCGCATCAGATGATAGAGAATCCAAGGCTGGCGGCCGACCTCAGCGAACCACCAGCCAGCCTCGATGGCAATAAAGGAGAGCGGACCACCTAGCACAATCAACCAATGGAACCATTTGCGCTGGATAAACAACCATTTGCGCCTTAGTCCAAATAGGTATAGCACAGAAATTGCAATCATTGTCACTCCAATGCCAACCATTAAATCGAACAGATAATGAATGTATAGAGGTGGGGTATCTTCCTTCTCAAACTGATCGAGGCCGACGACCTCACTGCTAAAATTACCATGTGCCAGAAAACTAAGCGCCCGTGGGATTTTGATTTCATACTTAACCTCGTTATCCTCACCTAGAACGCCAAGCAAAACAAGTGGTGCATTTTCTGATGTTTCAAAATGCCATTCTGCAGCTGCCAGTTTTTCAGGTTGATATTCAGCTAAATACTTGCCTGATAAATCACCAATGATTGCGGTTGCAATCGCAAAGACAAATCCCAATTTCATAAGCAATTTTAATGCCTTTTTATGATAGATATGTTCAGATCCCTTGATTAATCGATAAGCTGCAATTGCTGCCAGTACAAATGCGGATGTCATGTAGGAAGATGCAAGTACATGGGCAACCTTTGTTGGCATTGCTGGATTAAACATTGCCACCAGCGGCTGGACGTTGACCATTTCGCCATTGACAAGTTCAAAGCCCTGCGGCGCATTCATAAAGGCGTTGACCATCGTGATGAAGACTGCGGACATAGAAGCACCAATTGCTACAGGTACCAACAGCAGTAAATGGATCTTCGGATTCTTAAAGCGGTCCCAAGTATACAGATATATCCCAAGGAAGATAGCTTCGAAAAAGAAAGCAAACGTCTCCATGAATAGCGGCAAGGCAATCGTATTGCCAGCAAGCTCCATGAAATTGGGCCAAAGCAGAGAAAGTTGCAGTCCAATTGCAGTCCCTGTCACAACACCTACCGCAACGGTAATGATAAAGCCTCGCGCCCATCTTCTTGCTAGTACAATATAATGTTCATCGTTCTTCTTAATTCCAAGCCACTGTGCAATAATAATTATTAACGGTACGCCAACGCCGATCGTTGCGTATATAATATGGAAAGACAGCGTCAACTCTGTCAGAACACGGCTTAATAAGACTGACTCTTCACTCATCCCCGATACCCCTCACTTTAACCCTTCTCTTAAAAAATTCGCCCAACAAATGAAAGCCCCATGATAATAGCAACCACAATCACTAAAACCAGTAACCTTTTCTCATGTTTTTGATACATCATTTCACCCGTTTCAATTTAAGATCACTATTTGTCATAGAATACCATAAAATAGCGAAAATTAATTGAAATATGCTTGAGTCGATGATGTTTGCTTTAGGAAATGCTTTTGGAACTCGAAAAAGAACGGTGCGCAAACATCGTTCCATTTCACTTTGAACTATTTTTTTACCTATCAGAGCTGATATTGATCAACTTGTTTCGATTATCATTCATCTTAATTGATGAAGATAATGCCTTTTAAGAAACTAGATGGAGGGCTTTTCGGATTAGGAATGCCGCAATCAGTCATTTTGTTGTAAGTGAGGATATAATCGAATCATTCAGAAAGAGTTGATTGGCGATTACTTCAGTGCGGTTAAAGATAAATTTAACATGATTAGTCCAAATGACATTAAAGATACTACACAGAATATGTTTGGCACATGATTTCTTCAGGGCTATATCACGCCTTAAAATTCATATATCAAAAAGTAAGCAGCCAAGAATGTGAAGGGTTCACATTCTTGGCTGAATGTATCTATGCTATTTACCCAAGCAGCGCTTTTATGTCTTTTTCAAGTAGCTCAGGGACATAAGCAGGGGAATACCGATCAACAATATTTCCATCACGATCAACGAGGAATTTACCAAAATTCCATTTAATATCGGATTTTTTTGCAAATGGTTTTAAGACTTTTATTTTCTTCTCAAATGATTTTGAAGTTTCATCGCCTTTATCTATCGGTGCTTGTTCTTTAAGCCAAACAAACAGTGGGTCTGCTTCTTTCCCGTTTATATCTACTTTGGCCATGCGAGGAAAGGTTGTACCGTAGTTGAGTGTGCAAAATTCGGTAATTTCTTCTGCGGTACCTGGTGCTTGTTTCATAAATTGGTTACATGGAAAATCAAGAATTTCCAATCCAGCATCTTTATATTTTTTATAGAGTGTTTCAAGTGCTTCATATTGCGGTGTCAATCCACATTTCGTAGCAGTGTTGACAATGAGCAGCACTTTTCCTTTGTATGTAGATAAAGAAATCTCCTCATCCTTGTTGTTTTTCACGTTAAAATCATAAATGTTCATTATTATTCTCCATTCTCCTATTTTTTTGTAATTAATAGCGATTGCACTTACATTTGTTCAAGCAGTTTATACAATAATTGATACAAAGTTGCCGCCTCATCATCGGTTAATTTCATTGACTCTATTACCTTTGCAGGTATGTCTGTTGCTCGCTCTTTCAGTGCTTCTCCTTGTTCTGTAATTTCAACAATAAGATTGCGTTCATCCTCTTGCGATCTGGTGCGCGTTAATAAGCCCTGCTGTTCAAGTTTTTTAAGCAGTGGCGTAAGCGTTCCTGAGTCCAGAAACAAATGCTCACCCAGAAGTTTTACACCAATCTTCTTTTGCTCCCACAGAACCATCATCGTAATGTATTGGGTGTAGGTAAGATTAATCTCATTTAACAAAGGTGTATACAGTTTGATAATGCCTTTTGACGTGGCATAAAGGGGGAAACACAATTGATTGCTAAGCTTTAATGGATCCACGAGGCACCTCCTTTTTCATAGTATAGTACAATTATCAAATTAAATCAAGCGCAATTTAATTTCGTAAAATTAAATTAGTTAGTTATTTATCATTTAAAATTTTAGCAATGAGTTTGTGGTTACATCGATCTAATATGGCCAAATATTCAGTTTAAAATGAGGGGCTGAATGAAGAATGTTGCTACCTATGTAATAGAAAAATTTCGACATAAAAAAACTGCATAAATTCGAAATTACGCAGTCTATACAAATGCATGTTTTGTCTCACGCGCTAGAATTGAAAATTCAGATTACATGGTGCCTTTCCCAGCAGGGATTTCAGGAATATATTTATGAAGTGCTTTTGCTATACCTTCTCCATCATTGCTTGTCGTTACATACTGTGAAACATCTTTTAATTCTTGTACAGCATTCTCCATAGCAACTCCGGTGCCAACATACTCGACCATAGAGATATCATTCATGCCATCTCCAAATGCAATCATCTGATCTTGAGTAAATCCCATCGGCTTTAATACGGTATCTAATGCGTTGGCCTTATCAATTCCTTTAGCAGTGTATTCAAAGTAAAACGGAGCTGTAAACATACCTGATAATGTGTCTTTAAAAGGTTCCATCATTGCTTGATAATGCTCTTGTAAATAGTCTGGTTCTCCAGCTGTCAGTATTTTATTCACCCTATAATCCAGAAAATCAGCCAAGTCTTCTTTCTCGCAAAGTAAAAAATTACCACCTCTTGCTTCGTGTTGAATCACGTTATGAGACTCGCCATTTACATGTATATAATCAGCAAAAACATTATTCACATATATGTACTCATCTTTATCAATCATTGGATACACATTAAATTTCTTCATATGTTCCAGTACAGCTTTACCTTCTTCAACTGATAGTGCTTCATTAAATAAAGTATTCATTGTTTGGCAATCAACGACTTTACTACCATTATAGGAAACAAATAGACCGTTATGTTTATCCATCTGTAATTCCTTACCTAACGCAATTAAGCCAGATGTTGGTCTTCCCGATGCTAATACTACTTTAATGCCTAATTCTTGTGCTTTTATTAAAGCTCTTTTTGTTTCTGGAGACACTTTTTTATCACTATTAAATAATGTTCCATCAACATCCATAATGATTACTTTGATACTCATGCTTTTCCTCCTCTAATAAAATTTATAATTTTATAGTATATGAATTAATGATAAAAGAATAGTGTTTTTCTTAATTTTTTTTTGGGTTATTAAGGTATTCAAACTAAATTCGTAATTGTTAGTAGCTCATTAGCTTAAAAGCCATTACTAATCAATTTGACATTTATCTTAAAATAATAGGACCAAAGACCCAGCTTGTAATCACAGGCTGAATGAAAAGCATCGATACCCATGCAAAATTAAAATAAAAGACTGGCTCCCATTTCCAAAGATTCGCATCGCCAATAGAGAAACTTGCTAATCTAGGAAATATTCCTTTTATCCAGATAAATAGAAAGTATCCAGCTATTGTTCCTGCGGTGTTCATAAGCAAGTCGTCGATATCAGTAATACGGTAACTAAATATCTGCATGATCTCAATGGATAACGAAAACAAGAAGCCACAAATAAATGTTCTCTGCTTTTTCTCGAATCTTTTCCATAACATTGGTAGCAGAAAACCAAAAGGGATAAAGAGTAAAATGTTCTCTACATATTGAACAAAATTAGTGGACAGCTCAGTTAAAGGAACTAGGTTGATGTTCATCTCTATTCTGGAACTGGTTATGGCGGTGATGCCAGTCGCAGAAAGAATGGATAAAAGGACAACACTAAATAGGTATGTAGCTATTACATGAGAGGCTGCTATTTTTAAACCGCTATTCTTTGTTTTCTTGAACATGACAAATTGAAATAATGCCATCATTGGTAACAAGGGGATTATCCCCAGCATAATTTCAAGCAATATATGATGGATAAAAAACACAATTGGACCTCCACAATACAATTTTTATGAGTCAGGTTGCGATATCTGTGCTTGCTGTTCTTTTGTTCAATAGGATGAAACAGCCTCTGGTAATCCTCTCTGATTTTTTTTGGCAGATGCGAAACCCGTCAATATTATTTCGAGTTGAAAAAGGGGAAGTCAGTTAAAAAACTGAAGGTTAGGGTAGAAAAAGAGGCTAATTGCAATAGGCAGTCAGCCCCAATAATTCGGTGTATTACAGGATAAGCGAAAACAATTATTCAGCAAATTTATCCTTATATTGCTCACCCCACTGCCACATGGCATCATGAATTGTCTTCAAACTACGCCCGGTTTCTGACAGCGAATACTCAACGCGTGGTGGTACCTCCGCATACACTTTACGATGGACAAGGCCGTTTTCCTCCATCAACCGAAGACGTTGGGTCAAGACTTTTTGTGAAATGCCATTTAGTGATTTTTTTAGTTCGCCAAATCGTTTTGTTCCTGTGAGTAAATCACGGACAATTAATATTTTCCATTTATCACCCATAAGTGTGAGTGTCGTTTCTACAGGACACGCGGGTAAATCAGTACTTTTTAACATATAATTATCCTCCTAGATCCTTTTAATAATCAATAGTTTCTCAAAAGATACTATAGCACTTAAGAGTGCCTACTTTACATTAGATACTGATGGTTCTATTCTAATAGTGCAGGCTAGATACGTCAAGCCAAATAAAACCTTGGAGGCCAATACTATGACAAAAATACAGAAAGCAATCAATCTCATCACTAGCTTTGCAACAGGTGATATCAGAATTACTGAGGAGATTTTGATGAAAAACTATATTCAACATAACCTCGCGTATGGTACGGGTAGAGCAGCATTTGTTGAGGCCGTTAAACACTTGAATCGTGCACCAGTAAAAACGACCGTTGAAAATATACGCTCATTTGAGGATGGAGATTTTGTTTTCCTGCAAACTGTCTATAATTTTGCAGGAAGTGGTAAGCGGATTGCTTTTGATATTTTCCGTTTTGAAAATGGTAAAATTGCAGAACACTGGGATAACCTTACCCCGGTTGTGACAACTAATCCAAGTGGTCACACCCAGATTGATGGTGTATTGGGTATCAAGGATTTTGAAAAGACTGAGGCTAATAAGCAGCTTGTAGCAGGTTTCGTTGGCGATATTCTGCGTGGAGAAAATTCTGATCGGATTACAAGTTATTTTAATGGTGACAACTATATACAGCACAATACAACGATTGCAGATGGATTATCTGGTTTGAGTAAGGGACTACAATCTTTAGCTGAAAATGGCATTGAAATGGTTTATACGAAGACGTATATGGTACTTGGGCAAGGAAATTTTGTTCTCGTTGTCAGTGAGGGGACATTTGGAGGAACGCCAACTTCCTATTATGACTTGTTCAGAGTGGAGAACGATAAAATTGCAGAACACTGGGACGTCATGGAAACGATTCTACCGGAGACTGAATGGCAAAACCAAAATGGAAAGTTTTAGGTGAACATCTAGATAAAAAGTAGTATCACTGCACTAGAGGTAGATTCATATCGACCAAGGACACACCTCAAAAAGGCTGTGTCTTTTTAATTAACATGAAATATTTGGATCAAACTCAGATAGCATACCAATTTACCGCAGGTGGAACAAGGGGGAGGGGAAATTTTTATCCAGTCCTTGTTTTATGGTTTATAATAAGAAGTATAACCATCCAGCAATAGGAAAAAGAAACAGGTGGAGGAATTTAAATGAAAACCGTCAAGTTGAATAATGGGGTTGAGATTCCAATCTTGGGTTTCGGTACTTATCAAATCAGCGATCCAAAAGAGGCAGAGCAGGCAGTCATTCAGGCAATCAAAGCTGGCTATCGTCATATTGATACCGCGCAATCTTACATGAATGAGGAAGCGGTAGGAAAGGGAATTGCAAACGCTTTCGTGCCTCGTGAAGAGATTTTTATCACAACAAAAATTTGGGTTGAGAACGTTTCTTATGAAGGTGTGATCGCTTCTTTCAAGCGGTCACTTTCCCGCTTAGGACTGGATTACGTTGATATGCTTTTAGTGCATCAACCATACAATGACATCTATGGGGCATGGCGTGCAATGGAAGAGCTTCAAGCAGCGGGGAAAATTCGTGCCATTGGCATCTCGAACTTTACTGCTGATCGTGCAGTTGATTTAGCAGTATTTAATAAAGTGACGCCGCAAATGAATCAAATTGAAATCAATCCGTTTCATCAACAGTTGGAGAGCATTGAGGTATTGAAAAATGAAGGCATTATGCCTGAGGCTTGGGCACCGTTTGCTGAAGGGAGAAATCAGCTCTTTGAAAATGAAATTCTAGTGAAAATCGGTCAAAAGTATCGTAAATCTGTAGCCCAGGTGATTACCCGTTGGTTGATTGAACAAGATATTGTTGTTCTTGCTAAATCAGTAAGACCTGAACGTATGGCAGAAAATGTAGATGTTTTTGATTTTACTCTGACAGACGAGGATAAAACAGCCATTGCTACGCTAAATGAAAGAGAAAGCCAATTCTTCTCACACGCTGACCCAAACATGGTAAAATGGATGGCAGAGAGAAAAATGAATGTATAAGAGTTTGATCCCAACTACAACTGCTCTAAGCTAATGCTTAGGGCTTTCTGTGTGTATTTGGGCAATGATTAGGCAATTTATCAATCAACTTTCTTCTTATTAAACGCGGATGGGACAAGCCTATACGCTTCTTTTTTGTCAATCTTTGTCATGTACCTTGTAGCAATACGTTCCCCACAATTGGGGCAGAATAAAGCTCCAGGATGAAGGGAGAGATCGATTGCGCTTTCGATCGTTCTTTCATGATACATTTTCACTAAGTTGCTTTTACCAACCTTTTGATACTTTGCAATCACAGATTTGCAGTATGCACAACTGATCTCTAGTAGGTGGCTGCCTCTAATTTTTTTACAATGTTGATTTTTATACATTTTCATAATCCCCCCTTCTATTGATATTTCCTCTGAATTTCATCTACATATGCCAAAAAACCATGATGAAATTCATCCCGATTGCAGATAGTCACATGTGTTCCTAGGTTCAATAGGTAGCGATAGCCAGCTTCATGATTGGGAAGTGTGACATGAGCTGAGAATTGTTCCCCCAGTGGCTCAAATGTAGTTGAGTCAAAGCGCTCAACAATCTGCTCATACCCAATCTTATCAACAATAAGCTGAACATTATGCATTAAAAATAGCTTATTTTTTGTTGGCGAAACAAATGGTTTTAATTCAAATGGGCGCGGAGTAAATGTTTCATTTGAAACCCTGAGTTCGGTCATTCGTGACAGCTTAAATGTACGGAAATCTTCACGCTCTAAGCTATAACCTTGTAAGTACCAAAAGCGATTTCGGAATAACAAATGATAGGGCTCCACTTTCCTGATTGTTTGATTGCCATCTCGATCAAAATAGCTTAAATGGACGTATTGTTGCTTCTTAATCGCTAAGTGCAAAGCTTCTATTTTTTCATTTAAATCTTTTTTCTCTGACCAACTTGAAAAATCTAGTGAAACTGAATTACTCAGCATTTTATTAGATGCGCCTAACATATTGTTGATTTTTAATAATGTCTTTTTAATTTCAACAGAGGAAAGCAGTTGCTCAAATCCATCTAAACTTGTCACAATTGCGGTTAAATCATCTGCAGTTAGCAATTTTTTATCAACCTTGTAGGTTGGCATAATGCCGATCCCGCCCTTTGATCCAGGTAACGAATAGATCGGAATATTGGCCATCATTAGTGAATCTATGTCACGAAAAATCGTCCGCTTTGATACTTCAAACATGTTGGCCATTTGCGAGGCACTGACCAGTTCTCGCTGAAGTAGCAACATGACAATACCAATCAATCGTTCAATTTTCATTTGTTTCTCCTTTATTTTAAATGATGACATAATGTTGTCATCATTCTAGTGCTATAGTATATATCTTAACAAAATTAATTCAATTATTGGAGGAAAATAATATGTCATTTGAAATTGTAGAATTAGAAAAGCAAGTATTTTCAGGAAATAAAGTAGTTATTCCAAACTTCAAGCCAGAAGAAGATTTTGCCGTAATGAGTGAGGCTAAATCAAAAGCGCTGACCACATTTGCAAAGAACAACAAAGAATACGTCGGTATTAACACGTCAATAAATGGAGAGCAGTGTTATATTGCTGCAAGTGTTGGGGAAGACCATGGCGACACTACATTTGAAGTTCCTGCCGGAAAGTATGCGAAATTTGTTTCTAAAGAAACAGCGCGCACTGCAATTGATCTGTTTATCGGGCAATCTTATGGCATGCTTGGTCAAAGTGAAAAGTTTACGTTTGGTGGTAATTTCAATTTAGAGGATTTAAGAGAATCTGCATTTACGATTTATCTGCCTGTAGCTGAAAAATAATATGCCTCTAGCTATTGAATATGAGTTTGCTATTCCTATAAAGACTGCAGACGCTTGCAAGTCCACTGCTTTTATAATCATCACACTCACTAAATATAGTGTCTGGTAAAAACAACCACACTATATTTAGTGTTTTTTTGTCGAAATTGATTGACATGCTCCTCCGGAATCGATATACTTTGAATCACAAAAAGGTTTAATAACGAACAGGGAATGTGGTGTGAATCCACAACAGCCCCCGCTACTGTAAGAAGGACGAGTCTCTAAGGATACCACTGAGGAATTGGGAAGGTAGAGATGAGGATGATTTCAAGTCAGGATACCTGCCTTTTTGATAGGAATGCACTTCTCGGTGGGAGAATGATTGTATTGTGACTGCTTTTTGAGCGCTCATTTATACATAATCTAGAACTGCTGAAGAGCGGTTTTTTCTTTTTTTATACTAAATATTGGAGTGGGCAGAGTGGTTAAGCGGTTGTTTGAAAAAGGAAATGAAACATTGTCGCAAGTATTACCAATTAGACAAATTATCAAGAGAGACGGCAGATGCATGCCTTTTGATGAGAATAAGATTGCTGAGGCAATTCTAAAAGCCTTTCAGGCAACAGGAGAGCACTACTCTTTGGCATATGCTTTGGGGTTGGCGCAAAAGATTAGTGAAAAACTAGTGCAAGATAATATTGTGCTACCATCTGTTGAAGAGGTGCAAGACACAATTGAACGCGTATTGATGAACGAGAATCACCCTACAACAGCGAAAGCCTTTATTCTCTATCGAGAGGAAAGGTTCCGTGTGCGAGAGATGAATAATCGTTTGATGAAAACGTATGAGGACATTACCTTTTCAGATGCAAAAGATAGTGATGTAAAGCGTGAAAACGCTAATGTCGATGGAGACACAGCCATGGGAACGATGTTGAAATATGGTTCTGAGGGCGCGAAGCATTTTAATAACCTTTACGTATTGAAACCTGAACATGCCAAGGCTCATCAAAATGGGGATATTCATATTCATGATCTTGATTTTCTCACACTGACAACAACCTGTTGCCAAATTGATTTAATGAAATTGTTTAAAGATGGTTTTTCAACGGGGCACGGCACACTGAGGGAACCAAATGATATTTCTAGCTATGCATCGTTGGCCTGTATTGCAATTCAATCGAATCAGAACGATCAACATGGTGGGCAAAGTATTCCCAATTTTGATTATGCCCTTGCTTTAGGTGTTCAGAAAACATTTATTCGTAAATATCGCGAGAATCTTGCAAAAGTGGTTGAAATGTTGACGGATATTGCGAATCCGGTTGATCAGGTAAAGTGCGTCCAATTATCTATTTTAAATCAGGGCATTGAGCTTCGTCTTGGAATAACGGATGCCTATTGTCATGCAGAGGCTGAGCAATGGGCACGGAAGGGTTTATCCAAAGACATAATCGGAAAATGTCAACAATTCGCAGTGAAGCAAGCGGAAAGTGAAACCGATCGCGCCACTTTTCAAGCAATGGAAGCACTCACCCACAATTTGAATACAATGCACTCCCGTGCTGGGGCGCAGACGCCTTTTTCTTCTATTAACTATGGAACAGATATATCCAGTGAAGGTAGAATGGTTGTTAAAAATATCTTGTTGGCACTTGAAGCAGGCCTTGGCAGTGGAGAAACGCCAATCTTCCCGATTCAGATTTTCCGAGTGAAAGAGGGAATTAATTTTAACCCAGATGAAATCAATTATGATCTTTTCCGACTTGCTTGCCGTGTGAGTGCGAAGCGTCTGTTTCCAAATTTCTCATTCTTAGATGCTCCTTTTAATAAAAAGTATTATCAGGAAGGCCGCCCCGAGACTGAAGTATCCTACATGGGCTGCCGCACCCGGGTGTTGGGCAATGTTCATGATCCTTCCAATGAGATCACGTATGGACGAGGGAACTTAAGTTTCACATCGATTAATCTTCCTAGACTCGCTTTAATTGCAGAGGGGAACGTTGATCATTTCTTTACGGAATTGGGTAAGATGATGACTCTTTGCGTAGAGCAATTGATGGAACGATTTGCGATTCAAGCGAGACGTAAGGTGCGGAACTCACCGTTTTTAATGGGGCAGGGGATCTGGCATGATTCTGAAAAACTAGGACCCGATGATGAAGTTGGTGAAGTGTTGAAGCATGGAACGCTGACAATTGGCTTTATTGGGCTTGCTGAAACATTGAAAGTACTTTTGGGTGGACATCATGGAGAAAATGAACAAGCGCAGGAGCTCGGATTGAAAATTGTTCAGTACATGCGAAATCGTATGGATGAAATGAGTGAGCAAACAAGACTAAACTTTTCATTGATTGCAACACCAGCAGAAGGTTTATCTGGGCGTTTTGTGAAAATTGATAAAAAGATTTATGGTGAAATTGAAGGGGTTACGGATAGGGATTACTATACAAATAGCTTCCATGTACCTGTTTACTATAATCTTCCTGCCTTTAAAAAGATCTTACTCGAAGCACCGTACCATGAACTGACCAATGCAGGTCATATTACTTATGTAGAGTTAGATGGTGATCCTGCAAAGAATGTGGAGGCATTTGAAAAAATCATTCGATATATGCAGAAATCAGGCATTGGTTATGGTTCCATTAATCACCCGATTGACCGAGATCCTATTTGTGGTTATAACGGAATTATCAATGATGAATGTCCGAAATGTGGTCGAGAGGAAACAGGTGGTGCATCATTTGAACGGATTCGCCGGATCACTGGGTATCTTGTTGGGACTTTAGATCGATTTAATAATGCAAAACGGTCGGAAGTCGACGATCGCGTCAAACATGTATAAACTATTTACCTCGCATGGCTTAATCAATAATTTTAGATAAAAAGGGTTGTAGAGATGAATATTCGTATTGCTGGTTTTGCAGAAGATTCGATTGTAGACGGACCTGGAATTCGTTTTACAATTTTCACGCAAGGGTGTCCACACGGATGTGCTGGATGTCATAACCCAGAATCCCATGATTTTAATGGCGGCACTGTGGAAACGATTGAAGGGATTATCAAACGATTTACGCAGAATCCATTGTTAGATGGGATCACCCTCTCAGGTGGGGAACCGTTTATACAGGCGGCAGCGTGCTATGAACTTGCGAAAGCCGCCCACCAAAACAATCTGTCAGTTTACACGTACACTGGGTATCAGATTGAAACATTGCTAACGATGGCCAAGCAAAATCAATCAATTAAGAAATTGTTAATTGAAACGGACATCCTGATAGATGGGCAATTTGAATTGGATAAGCGTTCATTGAATTTAGAATTTCGGGGGTCGACTAATCAAAGGATGATTGATATGCGGGATATGACCTTCGATTGAATGATGATAAATTCAGGCTGGAGGCTGCAGATGGAATTGGTCTGCAGTCTTTTTGGTGCGCCCTAGGTATAGCAGATATCGAAGTGGTGAAAGTTTACTTTGGCGGCACATCACTAGGGAAACCCCTGCAGTGGCGCAAAACGAGAAAGGATGAGCTTGAACAGTGCAGTTTCCTCAGCAGTAGGCAATTTATGATAAACATTCCGTTGACAATAAACTGTGGCAAAATAAGCTGATTATCGTCTTTGATATTGAAATCTAAAAAAAAGAACGTAGCTATGTCTCATGAGCTGAATTTGTTGGTGTGCAGGCATCTTTAAGAAAAATTTTGACGGTGGATGGACAAAGTAAATGCAACAATCGAGGAAACGGTGTTAAGTAGTAGCGTTAAGTCTAACAAAGAGTAAATAAAAACGGATAAAAAAGGAACTTTCACTTAATAAAGTTGTGTCTTTTTGATAGAATAGAGCTAAA
>JAVBKE010000197.1:0-9591 GCA_031554185.1 Caryophanales bacterium | reverse complement strand
CAGAATATCTGGCTCATATTCTTGAACAAGATTATTTAATCGAAAACCAACTAGGGGGTATCTCCATAGGACTGGCACTGACTTCAGTGTACTATGTGGAAGGGGAACCAGGGGCTGCACCTAAAGAGGTAGTTATTGATAGACAGGAGCTCCTTATTGAAGGTAAAAAAATAGGTGACGAGGTCGTGAAAAGACTACGAGCAATAGATGGATTAGAGAGCGTACCTATTACAATCGCACTATATGAACAAGCACCTATTGGAAGTGTGCTTCCGGGCAACTTCATTTCAGTAGCCAATATTTCATCAGGGGAAAAAACAATCTCATCATGGACTGACCTAGATGAGCAGTACTATTTATTCCCTTCAACAAAGGCCACCAATGGGCAAGCTGAGCTTGCAACAATATTTGATGCATTCCAACAAGATATCACAAGTGCATTTCCTAATTTCAATGGAGCTGTCGGACAGGGTTTTTACATCGATGATAATCTGGTGAGTTTGGATATTTCAATCTCTATGGAGTTTTACAGTGAGACTGAATTGATTAGTTTTACACAATTTGTAACTAGCAAGATGATTGATTACTTCCCAGCACATATTCCCATTGAAATTGAAATAAATTCGTCAGATGGTCCAGAGTCAGTAATCGTCCGAGATCCTGAAAGAAAAGAGCCACTTGTACATATCATTCAGTAGAAACAGGATGTATATGAATTATTGATAAACCTAGTGTCTTGAGACGTTTTTCTCAACTTGGTTACTCACGATTTATCTTGGCTTTTCTTATTAAATATAATTTTACAATAAAGCGACTTTAATAAACTTATACAAATTACTTTGGATGACTATTTTTATTATAGGTTGTTCTTATGCATTTGCATCCTATCGATTTAAGAAAAGCATACGCTAACACAAATCCCTTTCCCAAGGCATTTATTGAATCTGTTGTTCTTACAAAGTCGCCCCATCGGCAGCGATGTCTTCGTACAAATCCGCAATCGGGTCGCCTTTTGCCTGAATGTATGCGGCTGTAAAGGGGACACCGCCTGCATTATGATAGAAGAGGGCACTGTCGTGGCTAGCGTACTGTGCGTCTAGTCCTGCATCGATCATTTGCTGTGGGGTTAGGTCTTTAGTTAGTTTGTAAATCATTGTGGCGATCATTTCTAGGTGTGAGAATTCTTCTGTTGCGATGTCTGTGAGGAGTCCAATGACTTTGTCTGTGATGGTGTAGCGCTGATTCATGTAGCGGAGTGCAGCCGCTAATTCCCCGTCCGCACCACCGTATTGTTCGGCCAAATACTTGGCTAGTCTTGCATTACAGCTACTTACTTTGACTGGATATTGTAGTTTCTTTTCATAAACCCACACTGATTTTCCTCCTTATACTTGCCAAGGCCAAGGTCCTTTTCCCCAGTTCCATTCATCACTGAGTGGACCGGTTGTGTTTTGCACGAGGCTTCCATATCGACTTTCAAAGTCTCGCTGAATTTGTTGTTTGTAGTGAGCGAATTGTTGAAATTGGCGAAGCGCATGTTGATCATTAGGATGGGTATCAAGGTACAAGGTTAGTTCATGTACGACGAAGTCGATAGCCTGAATCTCTTCTAGCTGTTGGTAATAATCCTCGGGAAGCATTTTGTTCACCTCTTCCCTTTATAATAGGGATTCTGATAAAGATCATCAAATGCTCTCCAGAGTGTCCCCTTTCTGAGCGCTTCCCGGTAAGGAAATTGATCGAGGTTAGCTGGCTGCACACCTAGGTAAAGGTGTGGTGGCGTTGCGTACCATTTCTTGCCGATGGGCGGGCATGGATCATATCGCCCATGGTAGATCGGATAAGATTTCCAGACTGTGTGATGGTTTTGCGCTGGCATGACTTCACCCCTATGCTTTAAAACTTCCGTTTAGTCTATTCTTCACTTATCACAAAAATGAGCTGACAAGCCTCTATTTATCGGGTTTATTAGTTGATATTACGCTTAGAAAATACGCCGTGACAATCTTTCTATTTAATCATTGACTAGCCAGTTTTTAATTGCCCTAGGTTTCTCCATTTTTGATTGCTCAAAAGATTATCAGCGTAACAAAAAAGCTGACTGATAAAACCCAAAGCGCCCTCTTTAGCTTCCTCGGATTGATCAGTCAGTTCCTTATTTCCACTGCACTAGTTTTATTTTTAGCGTCTAAATCATATCGTTTTTCTGTTTAGATCTTAGTACTAACAGTAAAATAGCGCTTAATCCAAATGCAACAGGCAAGAAAGGATTCTGTTGATCTTTGGTCATCGGCATTTCGTTTGAACGATAAACAAATGTGATGGTTTGAGATGCGGTGATGTTGGTAAGCAACGGGTCACCAATGTGCAGCGTTTCTCCCTCAGAATCACCTATTTGTTTATATCCCAGGTAAACATAGTCTGTAATCGGCAGCGCAGCTTTACTGTAATGACCACCTTCCTGAACAGCAGTCTCGCTATCCGCGTGAATTGTTACGCCTACTTCATTCTGGAATTTCTCCGTAATGACAAGCTCACTTCCAACTGTTAAATCCACCTCATAGTCTGTAAAATGCCCTTCATCATCGGTTACCCGAACCATCGTAGGGTAAGTACCTGGCAGGCGTGTGGACGGTGCAGTTCCTTCTGGATTTACTTCTGTACTAGGGAACGAAAATGTTGGTTCTGGATCTCCAGCAATATTATCTAAATCCACAGGGTCTCTTAATAAGTCACTCGGCATGACTGTTGCCCCAATTGGCACAGTTTTCGGTGTTTCAATTGCTGTTGGCGCTGTTGAAAACTGGAGGTTATCAATTGCTTTTAAACCCTCTACTTCATCTGTTGCTGAGAAGGCGATTCTGGTTACAGGCTGATCCATGGGAATCTGATATGACCCAACGTAGCGTCGCCAAATCGGTCCCTCCGACTCAATCCTAATTGGTGTGACTGTTTCATCATCAGGTGCTCCAACATAAAGATACATGGACTCGCCAGAATTGCCCAGATAATCTAATGACCAAGTATAGTTTGTTCCTGGTGGTGTTGAGATATCTTGATAGGTCTTTCCTTCTGACATTTTTTGAAAATCTGCAAATTGAAGCCCATCCGAGGGGTATATACTGAAACTATTAGCACAAAGCAATATCCCGTTGTCATCAACCCAATAAGGAATCTGATCATTTATCACCCAAACCTGATTATTCCCAGGTGCTCCTGTAACGATGGGATCCTCAAAACTTGGATTCATGATTTTTGCGGGTAAGGGCGTTACTTGGTATGCTTCTGCCACTTCCGTTTGTATAGAAAATGGAATCAGAAATGAGAACAACACAAATGCTAATGTTATTGTCAACGTTTTCCCCCGAGAAGTACTAACATTTTTTCTAGCTTTTCTATTTTTACCCATATAATTTCCTGCTTTCTTTTCTCTTTACTGGGAACCACTAACTTAAAATGAGATTATTTTATAATTCCATTTAACTACACTTTTTATGAGTGCAAATTTTGTTACCTTTGCCTTCACTTACTGATCAAAAATTCTTTTAAGCAGTTTAAAACACATCCATCTAGAGAGATGCTGTGCTCACAAGGGAATTTGCGCTATATATGGTTAATATGAGATACTACAAACATTATCATGTCATATTAAATAGCCTATCTCACTCGTAAAGTAATCGATAGGTTCCTAGAAATATGGATTTAGAATTTCTAGGGTTGGTTGGAAATTACTTAACCTGAATAGGAGGTTTTTGATTTTGACAAAGATCAACCGGTATCCATTTTTGGGTAGGAGTTTATTGATAGGATTTCTATTCTTTGCAGTATTAGTTGGATATCGAATTCACATGTTGAATGGCGACGATGGAGAGAAAAGTGAGCATAAAGGGGAAGGTCTCCCTTACATTTATCAAGTAGAACAGCATGAAAATGTCGTTACTAGCGATTTCTACGGATTTACAATCACACTTCCAGAGGAATGGGAAGTCGTTTCTCCAGAAGGCATGAAGAATGTCTATGATACGGAAAATATTTTGCAATCGTTTGAATCAGGTGAACTTTCTAGATATCCTTTGGCACTTTCCACTGAATATCCGATTTCATCCGGTAGCCAATCAGCTTGGAATGAGCGTACAGAAGAAATCATTATGCTTAAAAATAAGCTCATATCTGATCAGCCACCGTCTGCTGATGAAATACTTAATTTAGCATTATCCCTATCGCCTGGAGAATTTGAAGCAGCTACAACAATACTATCACCCGAAGAAAAACAAGTCATTCAAGGCATACTTTCACCCGAGCATCTCTCGCATAATCGATTTAGTTCAACGATTGAAATTAGTGTGGGATTGCCCATGGAATCTGACAATATCGAGACGTATATTCTGCGTCAAAAAGGGCCAATATTGCCCACGGAGAGCGGGTTGAACAACGTGGAGGACGTGCAGTTCGGTGGGAAAACCGGAAAATCGTTAACATACACAGAATCACTAGAACCAATATCCACGGGTTTGGAAACAAAAAAGATCGTCGTTTTTGATATCAATGGGCATTACTTAGAATTCGCCTCAAGCGCTTATTGCCCTGAGGATCAAGCACTAATTGATCAGGCACTTAGTTCTATTTCATTTGTTCCATTAGAGAAGACAGAGTAATACTGTCTTCATGGTTCCGTTAATTGTTAATCTACAACTACGTGTTTACTTTTTTGTTAAAACAGTAATGAGCTGACCAAAAAGCTACAGGGAAAGTTTCCTGCACTTTTTAGTCAGCTCATTGGCTTGTCTTACTCGGCTACTACTGATCAATCATTTAATTTCTACTATCTGCAACTAGTTTGCTTTATTGCTCTTTCGTCTTCTGACCGCAAATAAAAGTAGTAAGCTGGAGATAAGCATCAATCCAAACAGCAGATTACGAGAGTCATCAGTCTTAGGTATGCCTTTTGAAGGCACGGGTGGTACAACATTTTGATCTTGCCTATAAACAAATGTGATATTCTGCGTAGAGGTAACATTTGTAATCACAGGGTCTCCTGTTAGTATCGTTACCTCTCCATCTACCCGGTAACCAAGGTAAGTATAGCCTTTAATACTTTGTGCCGTTTTACTGTAGGCTGATCCATTATCAACATACTGCGTCGTCTGTTCTTTGACTGTCACACCTAATTCATCAACATAATTCTCTGTGATGACTACAGGTTCTTTACCGTTTAAATCCTGTTTGTAAACAAATGTGATGTCTGTATCTGACGTGATTGGTCCAGCTATATGAATCGGGTCGCTCGTGTGTAATGTTTCTTCAGCAGTTTCTCCAGCTAATTTGTAGCCCGCATACTGGTATCCTGGTATTGTTTTTAATGCTGTAACTGATTTAAGATAACCAGCTTCACTATTCTTATCCACTTTTACCGTCGTATTTTCTTGCCCAGAAATCGCATTACCACTTTGATCTACATACTTTTCTGTCACAACGATCTCTTGACCATCAATAATGCCAGTTCCGTCTCCATCCTTTGCATAGACCATAGTGACAATCTGTGATGCCTCAACATTTGTAAGGCTTGGATTGCCAGCGTGTAATACTTCGTCGCCATCTACCTTGTAACCCTTATAGATGTAGTTTTCAATTTCAGGTGCAACTAGATTGTAATCCGCACCCACCTTTACATCGGTTGATGTTGGCGCCATAATCTCGGTTTCATTTTCATCTATATATTTCTCACTGACTGTAATACGATCTACAGTCCCACCATTTTGGCTGTAAACCATCGTCACTGTTGTCGATGCTTGCACATCCAAAATACTTGGCTCTCCCGTCTTGTCCTCACCTGTATCTAGTTTATATTTTTGATACGTATATCCTTCAATAGTTGCTGGTGTTCCGGTGTAGGCATCACCAATATCCACCACTTGAGTTGTGGCATCTCTAAGTGCTCTACCCGACTCATCAACGTATTTCTCAGTAATATTGACATCTTCCGTTCCGTTTCCATTCTCGTCTTGTGCATAAACATAGGTGATGCCTGTGTCACTTGCAATTGGTCCTAGAATAGTTGCCGGATCATCTGTATGCAATCCTACTCCGTCTGGTTCACTTGCTAGTTTGTAGCCTTCATAGACGTACCCTTCAATATCCGGCAAACTGACAGTTTCCTTACTGTACCCAGCGGGGCTATTCTTGTCTATTTTCTCAGCAGTATCTGCTTTTAATAACTTACCGCTACGATCTTGATATTTCTCGGTTATCGTTACTTCTTGGCTATCAACGATGCCATTGCCATCGTCATCCTTGCCATAAACCATTGTCACTGTGTGTGGTGCTTGAACTTTTTCAATGCTCGGATTACCTATACTTACCATCTGGTCACTATCAAGCCTATATCCCATATAGATGTGATCATCAATGACTGGTGCTACTTTACTGTAGTCGTCACCTTTATCAATTGTTTGTGTTGTATCAGTTGCGCGTGAAATACCCGCCTCATCAACATACTTTTCGTTAATAGTTACATCAACTTTGCCGTTGTTCGTGTCATCTTGTCCATAGATCATCGTCACTGTTTCTGCGCTCTCCACATTGGTTAAACTCGGATTACCAGTGTGAATCGGTACACTAATCGCATCACTTGCCAGTCTATAGCCTAGATAAACATAGTCTGCAATCGCCGGCGCTGTTTTATCATAGGGATTTCCTCCCTGAACAATAGTTTCAGAGTCCGCCATAATGGTTGCGCCTGATTCATCCTGATATTTTTCTGTCATGATAAAATCCCTGGTAATCATAACTGTCACATTAATGACCGCTGTCTCACCTTCATCATCAACTAATTTCACTTTAAAAGTGGTCTCACCTGCAACTGAAGTGTCTGGTGTTTCAGCAAAGGAAATCGCAACCTCACCTTCTCCATCGGTATCCACTACATCAGTTACAAAATCAGCTGCATCTAGCGAACTCGGGTCAGTTCCGATTGGCACGGTTAGATCAGTCTTCGCCGTCCCAGTTGGTGGTGCTGAACCCACTGTTAAATCTACCTCATAATCTGTATAGTGCCCTTCTTCATCAGTAACTCTTACCATTGTCGGGTAGACACCTGGTATTAATGTACTTGGCGCTAACCCATTTGGATTTTCTTCAGTTTTAGGGAATGAAAATGTTGGATCAGGATCTTCTGGTAGATTATCTTGATCTAGCGGGTCTTTTAGTAGGTCGCTTGCTACCACTGTTGCTCCAACAGGTACTGTTTTTGGCGTCATCGTTGCGGTAGGTGCCGTAGAGAATTGAAGATTATCTATGGCATTAAAACCATCTATATCATCATTTGCTGAAAAGGCAATTCTTGTGACAGGTTGACCAGCGGGGACCTGATATGTCCCTGTGTGCCGCTGCCAATCATAAGTTGAAGTATCAGGCTCTACTACGATAGGTGCGACTGTTTCATTAGGTGCCCCAATGTAGAGATTCATTGCCTCACCAGGATTAGCAATGTAATCCAACGACCAAGTGTAAACCGTTCCAGGCGGTGCCGAAATGTCCTGATAAACCAGTCCTCCATTTGTCTTTGTTTGGAAATCTAGAAATTGCCCCCCATCCGACGGTACTATTCCCCCACTTCGCTGACAGAGTAGCATTGCACTCTCAGTGACCCAATAAGGAACCTGTGAATTTAACACAAATACCTGAGAATGAGATGAGGTGACGACATAGGGCTCCTCAAAGCTTGGATTCATTACTTTTCCAGTTAGAGGTAGCACTTGGTACGCCTCAGCCACATCGGTTTTTGTAGAAACGACAGGTATATTGACTATCGGTGATGTGAACAATACGAATATTAGTACTGAGGTAAACAACTTTTTAATAAAACTTACCCTTTTTTCTGTAAGATGTGTCGCATATTTATTACTGCTTCTCAATTTTTCCCCCTACTTTCATTGTTATGTCTCGTAATTCTCGATCATCGAGAACGCTTGAATTATTTGTTGACGCCATAAAAACAAAATGCTTGATGTTGATCATAACTCGGTAATGGATATTCTACTGAAAATGTATAGATAATCTGATCTCCCAAACCAAACCCAGCGGGGACTTGGTTAAATAGTAGAATTGTGCTCGTGACCCTTTCGTTTTCACTCAGTTCTGGCGCATTTATTGTAAAAGGTTCATCTGCACTCACTTCGTCATATAGTGTGCGCCATTGACTGTTTTGATTTGTTTGATACTGGACATCATAGGTAATTCCTGCACCACCCATAAATGCTGGAACTGCAATCTGATCTAGCGTTAATCCTTGCGGAATCACGTCCTGAATCGCAAATTTCTGCCCATCATTATCATCAGGGTTTGAGAAGTCATCGTAAACAAAGTCTACGGTGTCTACTACCTCGGGCTCTGGAACTGAAACAATTTCTGATGGCTCTACTGAAATTTGCAGGTTATCCACTGCGCATGTGTTATCCAGCTCATCGGTTGCTCGAAATCCCACTCTAGTGGTTGACTGTCCATCAGGTACTGTATACGCTCCACTAAATGTCTGCCAATATCCTATTGGCCCAGCCGTAGAAAGTCTCGTTGCATGATATACCCCATCGGGAGGCCCTACTAGAAAATCAGCACTTTCACCGGCCATGCCCATAAAATCGACTGACCATTTCAAAGTTGTCCCAGGCGTTGTCATGATATCTTGATAGGTCATACCTTCTGACGCTACTTGCAGATCAAGAAAATAATCCCCAGAAGTATCACCATAGTCGTAACCACCACGAATACCATCCTTCAAAAGCCATAGACTCCCCGCCTCATCATTCCAATAGGGCACTTCACTTGGACTAATCCACACTGTCTGAGAATCTTTCGACCCATTAAACAACTCAAAGCTACCATTCATGATTTCACTAGGATAAGGCATCACCTGCGATGCCAGTGCATCACCTTGCTTTAAAGCTGATGGATATATGATTGTAGTCAAAATAAAACTAATCATGGTTATCATTTTTACAAAACCGATACCGCTTATCCGAAACAACTGCCACATATTTCTCAAACTCCAATGTCTACTTTTTTTCAATATTTCCGACCAAAGTACGCTGCATCAACCCAAGCATATAAAGAGGCCACGCTATTGTAGCCAATCGTACAATTCAGAAATTTGCACTTCCGGAATATCATCGTCTTCAAGCAAATACTTCGTCACCGTCACTTCAGCTTGCTGGTCGATGCACTGCCCCAGCGTTAACCGCTTTCCGTCTTCGTATAAAACATGGACACTGTAACGCTTTGTATCATTACCACCTTGATAGAGTGGCTCAAACGGGTGCCGCTTCAGCATATTTTCCATATCTTCAGCATGCGTCATCTCGTTTGTCGCTTCCATTTCTTCTATTAAGGAAGCATCATCCTCACCAACCATACCTTCTAGACTCTCGACCTGCGGTGCCGGGGCGTATCCCAAACTCACTTGCTTATAAGCAATAGCAATGCTACCCACTAAAATCACACTAGCAATAACCTTGAATAATATACCGCCCAAAACCCTTGTACTACTTACCTGCGCAGCTCCAGTCACCATCGGAACCGCAGTTTGAACTGCTGTCG
>JAVBKE010000212.1:0-9817 GCA_031554185.1 Caryophanales bacterium | reverse complement strand
TTGCTTCGTCTCATCTTTGGCAAGCACCCAAGGCTTCGTCTCATCAATAAACTTATTCGAACGCGAAACAAGCGACCAAATTGTTGTCAGTGCAACAGAAAAATGCATATCATCCATTGCCTGAGCGTACTTCTTAGTCGTATCTAAATTTGCCTCAAGCAAAGCCTGTTCAAACTCAGAGGTCGATGACTGATAAACAGGTACTTGTCCATCAAAGTAACGACTAATCATCGAAACCGTCCGATTCAATAAGTTGCCCAAATCATTCGCCAAGTCAAAATTAATTCGTTCAACAAATGCCTCAGGTGTAAACACACCATCTGCTCCAAAAGGCACCTCACGCAACAAATAGTAGCGTAGCTCATCTAAACCATATCGATTAATTAACACAACCGGATCAACAACATTTCCCTTAGACTTTGACATCTTGCCATCCTTCATCAAAAGCCAACCATGTGCAAACACCTGCTTAGGTAACGGTTGATCCAACGCCATCAGAATAATTGGCCAATAAATCGTATGAAACCGAACAATCTCCTTACTCATCAAATGGATATCTGCGGGCCAATACTTCTGATAATTCGTATCATCGTCAGCACCATATCCGAGTGCCGTAATATAATTTGACAGAGCATCAATCCATACGTAAATAATGTGCTCCTTACTTCCTGGCACACGCACACCCCAGTCAAACGTCGTCCGCGACACAGCCAAATCCTCAAGCCCTGGCTTCAAGAAATTATTTAGCATCTCATTCTTCCGAGACTCAGGCTGAATAAAAGTAGGATTATCCTCATAATACTGAATCAATCGATCAGCATACTTACTCATCTTAAAGAAATAGGACTCCTCTTTCACCAACTCCACTGCCCGGCCACAATCAGGACACATACCATTCTCTAACTGTCGCTCCGTGAAAAAAGCTTCATCATCCGTACAATACCAACCCTCATACTGATCTAAGTAAATATCGCCTTGATCTAACAACTGTTGGAAAATCTTCTGAACAAGCAACTTATGACGCTCCTCAGTCGTACGAATAAAATCATCATACGAGATATCAAGCAAAGCCCAAAGCTCCTTAATGCTCTTTATCATCCCATCCAAATACTCAGGCGGTGTCTGTCCATTCTCGGCAGCCTTGCGCTGAATCTTCTGACCATGCTCATCCGTCCCGGTCAAAAACCGGACATCATACCCACGCATCCGCTTGTATCTTGCCATCGTATCTGCTGCCACAGTCGAATAAGCATGCCCCAAATGCAACCGCCCACTCGGATAATAAATTGGTGTCGTAATATAAAAACACTTCGTATTCTCAGTCATCATCATTTCCCCTTCAAGTTAAAAAGCTATATCTATACATTTTATACTACAATTGCTCTTTATAAAATAGGAATCAGACATATATTTCAATATATACAAACATTATCGTTACTACTTCCTATCAGAAACCAGTCATTCTTACTATTAGATCCCAAAATATTAAAACAAACTTAAAACCAGGTTACCTAAAGGGGTAAAAATAACATCTCACATAAAAAGTACCAAATACTCATTTTGAGTAACTTGAAATATTAAATTTCCGTTGTTATAATAGGAATTAATTATTAATATTGCTTAAATTTGAAAAATAATATTAATAATCATCCAAAATATTTGTGTCTAAATTGTGTCCACCCACTGTGAATTTTATAATTTTAATGCCTAATTAGATTCAATATTTTATCTTAATCCACCTAATTTGCATATTACACAAATTAGGTGTTACAGTAACCCATCTAGGCATAAGGGTTTTTCCATACAATAACGTTTTAACCATCTCTAGAAGATTTCGAATTGCAAAAACTACAAATCTATCGAAAGTCGTTGACGTTATTTGGTAGTACTGTTATGATTATATACATAACAGAATTACACATTCTGTTGAATGAATAAGACATTTTGGGAGGAAACAAGAATGAAATCTACAGGTATTGTTCGGAAAGTTGACGAGTTAGGTCGTATTGTAGTCCCTATTGAACTTCGTCGTACGCTAGAAATTGGTGAAAGGGACGCACTAGAAATTTTTGTTGATGAAGAACGTATCGTTCTGAAGAAATACGTACCGAAGATGAGCTGCCAAGTGACTGGAGAAGTTTCAGACCACAACCTTATTCTTGCAGGTGGACGTGTCATCCTTTGTCGTGAAGCTGCTAAAGAACTTACTGACGAAATTAAAAAACACTTATAATTTCAGTCAATATTAAAAAGCTAGAGACCTCAGTGTCTACTAGCTTTTTTTCTTTGCCTTACCCCAAGCGATTAACTAGTACACTAGTAAACACCTTTCAAATAAACCTAGCTACAGCAATTAATCAATATGATAGGTCTGATAAACAACCCGCTTTTGCACCTGACGCTCTTTACTGACAGTTTTAATTGCATCAGTAGGTGTAAGCCCTTTTTCAGAAATATAATAATCAACGTGTTCACAAATTGAAAGCGCCTGCCACCATTCTGCTTCTGCAACCACTGGTAGTTTATTCCCTTCAACAACCAGCACAAATTCACCACGGATTTCAACAGATTTCAGCCACAAACTCACTTCTGAAACCGTCCCACTAACGTATTCCTCAAACTTCTTAGTCAACTCGCGCGCTAGCGTAACCTTCCGTTCCCCAAAAACATCACTAATTGCAGTCAATGTTTCTTTTAAACGATGCGGTGCCTCATAAAAAATCATTGTAACAGTTACCGATTGTAACACCTCAAGTTCAGCGATCCTTTTTTTCTTATTCCGACTCAAAAAACCGTAAAAATAAAATGGTTGAGGAGCAATTCCAGACGCCACCAAAGCTGTCAATGCTGCATTAGCACCAGGCAGTGAAACAACTTTGAAACCACTTTCAATCGCCTTATCAGCAATATCAAACCCTGGATCGGAAATAGCGGGCATACCAGCATCACTAACAATCGCAATCTGCTCTCCTCTAGCAAGCCTAGCAAGAATCTCTTCACCAGCTTTCTGCAAATTATGCTCATGATAACTAATCAGCGGTGTGTCAATCTCAAAATAATGACAAAGCTTCTTCGTATTACGTGTATCTTCAGCTGCTATCAAACCCACCGACTTAAGAACTGATACTGCTCGAAAAGTCATATCCTGTAGATTCCCTATTGGGGTTGGCACCAAGTAAAGCATCGCTTCTGTTTCATTTTCAAAACTCTTTTGTTGTCTCATCCGAACCTCTCATCACTCTTTTGTGAAATAACCATCAATTTCTTCAGCCGTTTGAACTTCTTAAATTCAATCTCTCGTTGCAACGCTTCTCTTTTTGTCAGAAATGATTCCGTATAACGTAACACAACAGGCTTTCGCGCACGTGTATATTTTGCACCCTTCCCCTCATTATGCTTTTTCACACGCTTTACCACGTCGGTGCTATACCCTGCATAAAGGCTACCATCGCAACACTCAACGACATAAAAAAAATGTTTCACATTCTCCATCATTCATACAATCCCTTAATTTTTTACTTGAAAAAAATTAAAATGTCGCTCCCCGAAAAACAGCTAATGTCCGTTAATGATCTGTGTCATCTCAACCGTATACTCATCATTGTCCTGATAAACAATGACAGGAGGCAAAACTTTTAATCCCAACTTGCCATCCTTTGTCGCCTCGACTAAAACCATATTAGCCTCGCGCCCTAGCTTCGGATAAATGAACTGGACTCGTTTTGGCTCAAGCCTAGCCATCTTCATCAACGTAAAGAGCTCGATCAACCTGTCAGGTCGATGAACAAGACTCAATTTTCCGCCCTGTTTCAAAAGCTGACTAGCAACCCGGACACAATCTGTAAGAGTACACATGACCTCATGACGAGCAATTGTGAAATACTCATTACGATTCTTCTCAGACGCCTCAATATCTGGAAAATAAGGTGGATTACACGTAACCACATCATACTTTTCGAAGCCAATTACTGGTGCTATTTTATTCAGATCACTATGAATCATTTTTATCTGATCTGAAAGGCCATTATACGCAACACTTCGGACAGCCATATCATATAACCGCTCCTGAATTTCCACACCAATCACTTTCGCGCTAGTTCGCTTACTAAGAAAAAGTGGAATGACGCCGTTACCAGAGCATAAATCGACAATCACACCTTTTTGAATAGGCAAATACGCAAACCGTGATAGTAACACCGCATCAAGAGAAAATGAAAACACATTTGGGCTTTGAATAATCTGAAGTGACTCTCCTAACAAATGATCCAGCCGTTCATCTTCACGCAATTTCATTACCTAAATCCCTCTCTCATCGCTAAACTGAAAATATCATCTACTTATACATTAGAAATGAATACCAATTCTTAAGAGAAAGTTAAGAATTAGTTGTTAAACTGATCTCATAAACAAAGATAACTATCCTAACCTACTAGATGACTTCCTTAGATAAGCTAAGAAAAGTCGATAAAATAGAATAGAAAAATACATGAAAAAACCCTTTTCATAGGCTTCCCTTCCCCTCCCCCAAGAGTGAGTGAGAAGGGTTTTTTCTTATAAAAACCTAACGAGATCACCAAATGGCAGTGATCTCAGTATCATACTATTAAATGATTATTTATTTTCCTGTTTAAATAAAAACGGTGTACAAAACAAACAATCTTCATTTCGTGGCCGACCGAATTGATCATTACAAATATGAAAACCTGCATGATATAAATTGGCAAGATTATTATACGCCGAATGGGTCTCAATTGCCTCACCAGTATTCATCCCCTGATAATCTGGAAAAAGCTGATTCCTTAAATTTTCATTTTCAATTCGCAAGTTATTGTTCTCTTCCAATAGTTCTACAACAAACCTTCTCACTTGCATCAAACCTGAATGAAAATCACCATACTGTGTCTCCATCTGTTGCACTAAATCAAACAATTCTTTTTTATCCATTTGAGCATAAAACTCCTTTTAGAAAACGATTTCATGGGAAATAAAAAAATTCAACCATTTTCAGTCTGCAAAAGAAAAATAGCATTCTATTTCAGTAATATATGATAAATCACTATCTTCTTTCCCCAGAAAGAATCCCTTCTTCTACCAGTTCATCAAGTGTATACGCTACGGTTCGGTTCTCCTCCTTAAGGGAGATTTGCATAATACCCTCAAGGATATTCA
This sequence comes from Caryophanales bacterium, assembly GCA_031554185.1. GTDB lineage: Bacteria > Bacillota > Bacilli > JARBTR01 > JARBTR01 > JAVBKE01. The sequence continues at coordinate 4,648 of JAVBKE010000212.1, read as the reverse complement.
ATCCAATGACACGACCAAGACCTTCAGGCGTATCAACTGCCTCACCGATATCTGGCATGAGCTCCTTATACATTTCATAATCATCATTTTCAAATTTTAAGCAACACAATAACCGGCCACAAATGCCAGAAATCTTTGTCGGATTAAGCGATAAGCTTTGGTCCTTAGCCATTTTAATAGAAACTGGCTCAAAATCTCCAAGAAAAGTTGAGCAACATAGCATACGACCACAGGGGCCAACGCCACCGAGCATTTTTGCCTCATCACGAACACCGATCTGCCGCAATTCAATGCGTGTTCGAAAAATATTTGCCAAATCCTTTACCAGCTCGCGAAAATCAATTCTACCCTCTGCTGTGAAAAAAAATACTAATTTACTCTTGTCAAAGGCATATTCAACATCAACAAGATTCATCTCAAGCCCGTGATCTGTAATCTTTTTCTCACAAGTATCAAAAGCATTTCTTGACAAAGATTGATTCGCATCAACTACCTGCAAGTCCGAGCTAGTAGCAAGTCGTACCACCTTCTTTAAGGGTAGAACCACATCCATCTCTTCTAACTGCTTATTCACAAGAACAGCAACGCCATACTCAAGTCCTCTAGCAGTTTCAACAATCACACTTTGACCGATCTCTATTTTCAGATGATCCGGATCAAAGTAATATATCTTCCCTACTTTTTTGAATCTTACTCCAACAACTTCTAACAAATTTGTTCCCTCCTGGGATCTGCGTCAGCTACTCATTGCCTGTAATATTCTAGCTTCTATCTTATCTTGAACTGAATCACTAATTGTTCCATCAGTAATTGAGGGTTCATATTAGCTTGTAATTTTCTTTTTGCTAGTAAAACACTCTCAATGTTTCCAGCTAAAAGAGAGGTCGGTGTTGATAGATCAACTGCTTGAATTTCTCTTGCAAAAATCAACTCATCAGATTTACCCGTACTAGCTAAAAGCGCATCTCTGAAGAGTAATAAAAGCATTTCAAGTCCAATCTCAATTTGCTTTCGCTCTTTAAAATGAGTCACCCACTCCTCTTGAATCAAGACAATTGCTTCAAACGGATTTTTTGTAATCTTATATAATTTTACCACAATCGATTGTGCTTTTGTAAACCACTCATCTTCAAATAAAGCCATAGCCTCAGGCAGATCATTCGTCATATTAGCCAACAGCAATGCTCGCCCCTCTGGAACACCCTCTAAAACAAGTTTTTTACAAAGCTCCCTTGTATCTAAAGGACGAAATGAAATTACCTGACATCGTGAAATAATTGTGGGAATCACTTGGTGGATTAGTGTAGTTAGCAAAATAATAACCGTATCTGGCGCTGGCTCTTCAATATATTTCAGAAGACTATTAGCGGCAGAGATAGTCATTTATTCAACATGATTAATAATATATAATTTGTGGCCAGATTCAACTGATTTCATTCGGAACTCATCATGCAAATGTCTAATCTGCTCCTTACGAATTGATAATCCTTCAGGCTCAACCAAATGGACATCAGGGTGGTTCTGCTGTTCAATACGGATGCAACTCGAACAGCTATTACAAGCGCGATTATTATGCAAATCCTCGCAGAAAACGCGCTTGGTCAGCTGTATTGCAACATCCCTCTTACCAGTGCCACGTCCACCCTCAAAAATATATGCATGGGCTAGTCTGTTCTTTTTAACACTATTTTCAAGTAACCAAAGAACTTGCGGCTGTAACTTGACTAATTGGCTATAAGATTTCACAATGCTTCTTCCTAACATTTTTATTCATCTAACATTTTTGCATAGCTAATTAAAAATCAAACTTCCTAACCGGTATAACTCAATCTAAAATTTATGAAACTGCTCAACCGGAAGAACAAACACGGTCGCTCCACCCACTTTTACATCCAGTGGAAAAGAAACGAATGAATCCGTTACACCCATCGACGAAACTGGTGTAATCATATGATCTCTTGCTTTACAGTTCGTTTTGATTAGCTCGAGGACCCGATCAATTTGATCATCCTTAGCGCCAACCATTACCGTGGTATTTCCTTCTCTTAAAAATCCCCCAGAACTTGCTAGCTTTGTTACCTGAAATTTATTTTTCACTAATGCGGAAACCAACTTTCCACTATCTGTATTGTTCACAACTGCAATAATCATTTTCATCCGAGTTCAGCTCCTTTGAAAAATACACTTACATGCTACACTATGCAGATATTTTACCAGATAAATCATTCATTAAACCTTATTTTTCATAAATGTAGTCAAAATACTAACTGTTTCCGCCAATACTACATCATAACTACGCGAAGCATCAATCGTTTTGATTCGATCAGGATACATTTTAGCAAGTATTTGATACCCCTTATAAACTTCTTGGTGAAAGGACAATTTCTCCATATCAAGCCGATCAACCTCAGATTCATTGCGTGATTGGGCAATTCTCTCGAGACCCAACTCAGGTTCAATCATCAGAAAAATTGTTAAATCTGGCATTGTTTCTTGGATGGCAAACTGATTGATTTGCAATATCTCTTCAATTCCAATTCGTCTTCCCTGTCCCTGATAAGCCAATGAGCTATCGACAAAACGGTCACAGAGAACATGTTTTCCCTGATCAAGAAGAGGAATAACTTTTTCAGCTAGGTGTTGCCTTCGTGCTGCCGCATACAAAAGTGCTTCTGTTCGTGCATCCATGGCTGTATTTTTTGGATTTAACACAATATGCCTAATCTGTTCAGCAATATCAATCCCGCCAGGTTCTCTCGTTAAAACAACGTTAATTCCTTGCTCGAGCAAACATTTATAGGCACCAGCTTGAACCGCCGTCTTACCAGCACCATCTGGACCTTCAAACGTAATGAAAACACCTTTTTGCATATAAATAACATCCTTACTTTATTAGTTTTATTATACCATAATTCACTACCAAGATTTCACATCAAATTAGCTTTCGTTATTCTTCAACAAATACACCAATCTTCCCAAGTTCTAATTTCTTACCACCTTGAATTTTGGCATTGCAATTAATCAATTGGGCTAGCTGCCTAATTACACCTTTGGTTATTTGTTCTCCTCTATGAATTAGAGGAATACCTGGTGGATAAGGCGTGATTTGCTCGGAGGATACCTGATCAAGAGCAGCTTCAAACTCAACAAATTCACTTCTCATTAACTCAAGATAGGACAGTGGATAAACCAGTGTTGAAAGCGGGAGCTCACTCATTAGCTCAATACTTGACTTAGATTGAACTGGTATTTGAAAGTACTGCGAGAGTGTGCTAATTCGCTCGATTGTTTCCACAAATGGGTAAGAAGTGCCAACCTTGAGAAGAGGCAAAATAAAAAGAACATTCAGCGTATCTGCAAATTCCGTAAAAACGCCTACTGACTCAAAAGCGGACTGAAGCGCAAATCCGCTTAAACCTTTACTAGACTGAACAACTAGTTTTATCGGGTCATCCGTTTGTAGTACCCGTAAACCAGTTATTTGCTCCAAGCCGGTTTTAAAACGCTTGGCTTCATTGACGGTATATGCAACATCATCACTAGTGAAATTCTCAATAAATTGGCGGGCTAAGTCTAATGAAAGTATCAAAGGGTAGGAGGGGCTACTTGATTGGAGCATAGTTAGATATTCTTTCACTCTACCCACATTAATTCTATCGCTATTAATATGAAGAAATGAGGACATCGTCATTGCGGGCAATGTTTTATGAGCAGACTGAACAACTATATCAGCTCCCAGACTAAGCGCGGATTTCGGAAAAGGCTCACCAGCAACTAAATGAGCACCGTGAGCTTCATCAATCAATACAATTATATTGTGATCATGAGCAAAGCGTATAATTGTTTCAAGATCAAACACGGTTCCATAGTAACTCGGATATGTTAGAATAATTGCTTTTGCATTTGGAAAGCGCTTAATTGCAGACTGTACAGACTCCAAAGTCACACCTTTAGGTATACCTAATTTTAACTCTACCTTCTGAGATAAAAAAATTGGAGTAGCATCAACTAAGCGCAGTCCGTTCATAATAGATTTATGACAATTCCGTTGCACTAACACCTGGGTACCTGATTTGAGACAGGCAAAAATCATCGAAAGATTTCCAACCGTTGAGCCGTTCACAAGAAAGAAACTAGCCTTACTTTTATAGGCTTTAGCTAAAGCAACTTCAGCTTCCAAAATACATTCCACTGGCGAATGCAAATCATCCAACCCCGAAAGCTCTGTTAAATCAATCGAGAAAACATCGGCTAATTCTCTTGGCAGGTCTTCTCCAAGTATGAACCCGCTCTTATGACCAGGTACATGAAAAGATATTGGCCTTTTCTTGTTATGATTTTTGATAGCTCGTAAAACTGCAGAGTTGCTTCTTTCCATATTAACAACTCCCTTCAAATTAAAACAAAAGTAATAAAAAATATATAATAATTCAGAAATAGATTCTTAAGATAGATGTCAACTTGTTTATACAGAAAAAGCTAGTTCCTAGGAACTAGCTTTACTTGCCTGGCAACGACCTACTCTCACAGAGACTCGCGTCTCAACTACCATCGGCGCTGAAGAGCTTAACTTCCGTGTTCGGGATGGGAACGGGTGTGACCTCTTCGCCATCATTACCAGACTATTCTATTGGTGAAAGACATTCTT
>JAVBKE010000016.1:0-26605 GCA_031554185.1 Caryophanales bacterium | reverse complement strand
TTCTAGTATCTCAGGGTGTGACTTTTGATGAAAAAACGCCTGCATGCCTAGCGTCCTGCACATGTTCTCTACTTCTAGACTAAGCCAGCATGTCCTCACGGGTAAATACGAAAAATGAAATGAATAGTGCTGCAATGCCCCAGACGCTGAGTGTAGCGACAGAAAAGGCCATCGTTTGTCCCTCTAACATTGGCACACTACCTGTTAGATAGCTCGTCAAATTAAGGTTCAAGCTGAACACATATTTGATATTCTCCCAACTTGCCGCAAACTCCTGCAAAAGGCCACCAGCAATTAAAGCTGCAAACATAATACCCATGCCAGCAGGTGTATTTCGAACAAGCACCGATACCATAAAGGAAAGGGTTCCCACAATCATCCCAACAAACCAAGAAAGCCCCGCTGCCATCAAAATAAACTGCCATTGCGGAATTGTGTGAATACCTGTTGTAACAAGCGTTTCTCCCTCAATTGAGAAACCAGTTAGAACTGGGGCGTCAAAACCACGGTAGCCAAAAGCAATGCCTGAAATCAAATAGGTGAGTGATACAACAAGTGCAATAATCACAGAAATCGATAACAGTAAGGCAATATATTTACTAGCTAGTATTTTCCAACGCCTAATCGGCCTCGTTAAAAGCATTTTAATCGTGCCATCAGATTTTTCGCCTGAGACAAGATCGATGGCGATAATAATCACGAGCAAGGGAATTAGATAGCTAATTCCCTGAACAAGGAACTCACGAACAAAAGTAGGTGCGCCTGGCTCAGCAGGATTAATATTATGATCCAAGTAATACTGTTGTTGCTGGATTTGCAATTCACGAAACTGTTTGTAATCCTCAGGAAGGTTGGTAGAAGCAGCCATACGATTTTGGCTGTCGGTGATTTCTTGTTGCAAAACAATCTGCCAATCATCAGTTCCAAGCTTTTCTTCTACCTCTTTTGCCTGTTTCACCTGGCCATAGACAAAAAGAGGAATAAGCGTAACTAGGAGTAGAATAATTACGAAGAAACGCTTCTTACGATAAACTTTCTCCATCTCATTAAAAACGAGGTTACCAAGTTCACGCATCGCTTGCCCCCCCTTTATTCGCCGAAGCTACTGTTGCAACCGGAAAGTGTTTTGATGTTAGCTGCATAAATAAGTCTTCTAACGTAATTTGTTTTTCAGCAACGCTAGAAATTCGAATCTTATTTTCTACCATTTCAGCAATAATTTCTGGAATAGCAGCTGTAGCGACTTGGCAAAGAATCCGTTCATCGTCGGTAGATATCTTTGTAACAGCATGATGGTCAGCCAAAATAGCCAGCGCTTTATCTAGCGGTGAAGCATGCCACTCGACCAAATCAGCAGAGTGTTCGTGAAGAAGGTCAGCCACAGTAGCGACCGTAATTGTTTTGCCTTCATCGATAATGGCCACCCGATCACACATCATCTGTATTTCACTTAACAAGTGACTGGAAATGAAGACACTCATTCCTTCTTTCATCACTAACTCGCGAACAAATTCACGTAATTCTTTAATACCAGCAGGATCAAGACCATTGGTTGGCTCATCTAAAATTAACAGCTTGGGACGAATGATCAGTGCTTGTGCAATCCCTAACCGTTGCTTCATACCGAGCGAGTAATTTTTAATTGGATCATGAATTCGGTCAGTCAATTGAACCTGGTCAACAATCTCGAGCAGTTTATCATCGCTAACATTCCCCTGCATTCGAGCATACTGCTTAAGTGTCTCCCAGCCAGTAAGATACTTGTAAAGCTCAGGATTTTCAACAATACAGCCAACATTGCGCATCGCTTCAATGAAATGCGTGCGGACATTATGTCCAGCAATTAACACTTGTCCACTCGTTGGTTTGATGAGACCAACAAGCATTCGGATCGTTGTCGTTTTCCCCGAACCATTTGGCCCCAGGAACCCAAACACTTCTCCGGCGTGAACCGTAAAAGAAATATCACTAACAAGCGTTTTTCCCTTGATCACTTTCGTCAACTTTTCAACTTCTAAAATTTTTCTACTTTCGATTTTTTTAGATTCCATATTATTTTTGACCTACTTTCAAATCAGCCAATATCACTTCTGATATTCGGTCACTGATTGTTTGATGCCCAGTCTGATTTGGGTGATAATGGTCAGCGTAAAGATAATCAGGAACATTTCCTTGGAACAAATCATATGTAGGGATCACTTTGACTTGAGGGAACCCACTAGCAGCCTGTGCCAAGATATAGTTCCAATCCATAATAAATAGCTCTGCCCCTCTAAACTCAGGAATATCTTCAAATGGATTATACAATCCGAGCCAATAGATTTCAGCATCAGGGTTTAATTCAGAAAGCTTCGTCATAATTGCTTTAGTATTCGCTGCATAGCTTTCACCATCAGGATTTAGCGTCTTGACAGTGTCGGCATTGAAATTAGCAGCACCAGGGGAAAGGTCGTTTGCGCCCATTGACATGATAATAATATCTGCCGATCGAACAGCATTCTGTGTCCCAGGTTCCTCTAATTGTTGCAATAGTTCTGGTGAAGTAGCGCCTGTAACTGCTAAATTGGTTGCCGTTACATCTTTGTCAATCGATTTTTCAATCGTCTTAACTGTGCGTTGGAAATAGCCATCATCGGCTTCATCGCCAACGCCTCTTGTAATTGAATCGCCTAATCCAACGATGGTTGGATTTTCGTTATCCTTTAAAGTCTCTGATTCCACATCAATAGGCGCAGGAGCAGCCTCACTTGGTGCAGGATTAACGACAGAATAGACTGCTTTTCCAAAGCTAACGACAAACAAACATGTCAATGCAACGGATAGAGCAATAATCATTTTAATCATATATTTTCGCAAAACTAGAAAACCTCCTTCGGGCATGTCTGAAAAAGTCAATTTACAATCATTTTGCAACATTTCTGGCTCGATAGCAAACCAAGAATATTTTTTTTCATCGTAATCCTTTTTTAATTGAATAACAACTAGTCGTACTCATCCAAAAATTGATATAATACAGCAGTAACTATTTATTTTACCAGTATATTCGGTGTTAGTGTGCCCTTTTTTAAGGAGGCTAATGCCTAGAAGTGATAGATAAACCTAGGAGGAAATTATGAAATCAGTTGTTTTAGCAGAGAAACCATCTGTTGCGAGGGACATTGCACGGGTGTTGAAATGTCAAAAGAAGGGGAATGGCTATTTAGAAGGCGATCGCTATATTGTTACCTGGGCGTTAGGACACTTAGTGACACTTGCTGACCCAGAAATGTATGACCATAAATATAAAGAGTGGCGTCTTGATCAACTACCGATGCTACCATCACCACTGAAACTAGTCACAATTCGGCAAACATCAAAACAGTACAACGCCGTTAAAGCACAGTTAGTGCGAAAGGATGTCAACAATGTCATCATCGCAACCGATGCAGGCCGGGAAGGGGAATTGGTTGCCCGGTGGATTCTCGAAAAAGCGAGTGTCCGCAAACCAGTTCAGCGCTTATGGATTTCATCTGTTACAGACAAAGCGATTCGTGAAGGATTTCAAAATCTTCAAAGCGGAAAAAAATATGAAAATCTTTATGCTTCAGCAGTGGCGCGATCATCGGCCGACTGGTTGATTGGTATGAACGCAACGAGAGCGCTAACAACCAAATTTAATGCGCAACTCTCATGTGGACGGGTACAAACACCGACCCTTGCGATCATAGCTAAGCGTGAAGACGAAATCAGACATTTCGTACCGAAAACATTTTACGGTATTGCGGGGAAAGCAAATAATGTTCGTTTCACATGGAAAGATGCCAAAACGGGAGAGGCGCGTTCCTTCACGCAAGAAAAAATCACGGCGCTGCTGAAACAATTACAAGGAAAAGAATTACTCATTGCGTCAATTGATAAAAAAGCGAAAAAAAGCTTTGCGCCAGGGCTCTATGATCTAACTGAATTACAAAGGGATGCTCATAAACGCTTCAATTTTTCAGCAAAAGACACTGTTTCAATCATGCAACAACTCTATGAGACACATAAAATTGTCACCTACCCAAGAACCGATTCGCGCTATTTAAGTGCCGATATCGTTGGCACACTCCGGGACCGGATGGCTGCTTGTTCAGGGATGTACCCAGCGGCGAAAAAGCTAATGATGAAACCAATTCAAGCGAATAAATCGTTTGTAGATGATTCAAAAGTATCCGATCATCATGCAATCATTCCAACAGAACAAATGCCACAAGCACATAAACTGAGCGAGAAAGAACGTAGAATTTACGATTTAATCGTTACACGATTTCTGGCGGTATTATCACCTGCTTACGAATACGAACAAACGACAATCAATGCCAAGGTTGGTGCTGAAAACTTCACTGCCAAAGGACGCCGCGTCATCTCATCAGGTTGGAAAGAAGTCTATAACAACGTCTCAGATGACGATGATGAAACGGATGAGCAAACGCTACCGCAAATGATTAAAGGGGCAAAATACCCAATCGCACTAGCTGAGACCAAAGGGGAAACAAAACCACCTGAACCGCTAAATGAAGGTACATTACTATCAGCAATGGAAAATCCAACGCAATACGTTACAGATGCCAAACTTAGTCAGACACTGAAGAAAACGGGTGGGCTTGGAACGGTTGCGACAAGAGCCGATATTATTGAGAAGTTACTCAACACATTCCTAGTTGAAAAACGCGGTAAGGGGATGCATGTTACTTCAAAAGGAAGACAGCTCTTAGAACTTGCACCAGACCAATTACGCACACCAGTGTTGACTGCGGAATGGGAACTAAAGCTTGAGAAAATTGCCAAGGGCGAGCTGAAAAAAGAACAATTTTTATCAGAAATCGTTACGCATACAAAGACGATCGTCACCGGAATCAAAAATAGCGAAAAGAAATTTAAACATGATAATATCACTGGGACACCTTGTCCAGATTGTGGTAAGCCACTACTTGAAGTCAATGGTAAGAAGGGGAAAATGCGTGTCTGCCAAGATCGTGAATGTGGTTATCGCAGAAGTGTTGCTAGAGAAACGAATGCGAGGTGTCCGAACTGTCATAAGAAATTAACGATGGTGGGGGAAGGCGAAGGTCAGATGTTCACATGTAAATGTGGTTACCGTGAAAAGCTATCTTCATTCCAGAAGCGCCGGGGAAATACGAACGCTGGTAATGCTTCAAAACAAGATGTGACGCAGTATATGAGATCACAGAAAAAAGAAGAACCAGTCAATACCGCGCTTGCAGAAGCATTTGCAAAGTTGCAAGGGAAGCTTGATGACTAATTAAGATTAAACTTTGGTGCTCATTTTACTTCAAATGGGCACCAGTACTTATGATCATTTTAAAATTTTATCAAGAGCGGCTCATACGAATGAGGCGGTACAAATGCGTTTCTACAACGCTTTTCACGTAGGTTTGCTATGAGGGGGACAACATAAGGAAAATGATGAGGTGCTTATGAAACGTTCAACATATGTACAACAGGATGCCACTGGGCTAGCAAAACTTGTGCGAGAAAAACAAGTTTCAGCTGAAGAACTAGTAAGAATCGCACTACAACAAGTTGCCGATCTGAACCCAAAACTAAACGCAGTTGTCAGAATCTACGAAGCAAGTGCATTGGCAGAAGCAAAGGCGCTGACAAATCTACATCGTCCATTTGCAGGTGTTCCAATCCTCATTAAAGACATCTCGCAAAAACTAAAAGGTGAGCGGATCACTTGTGGCTCAATGTTGATGGCAAACCAGATTGCACAGCAAGATTCCCATTTTGTGAACCGGCTCCAAGCGGCCGGATTCATCATCATTGGACACACCAATACACCGGAGTTTGGCTTACGAAACATCAGCGAAAATAAACTCTATGGTGCGACAAGAAATCCTTATCACCTCGATTACTCACCGGGCGGCTCAAGCGGTGGTGCTGCTGCAAGCGTTGTAGCAGGGATTGTGCCAATTGCAGGTGCTAGTGATGGTGGCGGTTCGATTCGCATCCCAGCTTCGTTCACTGGGCTGATAGGATTAAAACCAACAAGAGGCAGAACACCAGTTGGTCCGGGGATCGGACGTCAATGGCATGGTGCAGCCATCGATTTCGGGCTAACCCGAACAGTGCGCGACACGGCTATGTTTTTTGATGCATTAGCAGTCATGCAACCAGAAGCTGCCTTTCAAGCGCCAGAGTTGACAACTACGATGTATAAAATTGCATTAGATCCACCGCAGAATCAATATAGAATTGCTTTTACAACAGAGTCACCTGTTGGGACAGTTGTGGATGAGGAAGCCGTGACTGCTGTACACCATCTAGTGCGCTATTTAGAAATGCAAGGTCATATGGTTGAAGAAACGCAAATACCTTTCGACGGCATTCAGCTCATGAAAAATTATTACCTAATGAATTGTGGCGAAATGGCATCCGACTTACTCTACATTGAAGAGATGATTGGAAGAAAAGCAACCATAGAGGAGTTAGATATTGTTACCTGGGTACTATCTCAAGTTGGGTTAAACATTTCAGCAGTAGATTTCACCAGAAGTTTAGCATATTGGGATGATATTGCTGCCCAGATGACTTTGTTTCATGAAAAATACGACCTTCTGATCACGCCGACAACGGCAAGCGCGGCACCAAAAGTAGGCGAGTTGATGCAAACAAAAGAGGAAGCTGATAGCTTATGCAGAAAGTTAGCATTAGCAAATGTTGATCAGCGTCAACTCGTTTACGATATGTTCTTGCCTAGCTTAACCTATACGCCGTTTACCCAATTTGCCAACTTAACAGGGCAACCGGCAATTAGTTTACCAACACATCAAACAAATAACGGGTTACCACTTGGTGTCCAAATCGTTGCACCGAAAGGGCGTGAAGATATCCTTTTCGAGCTTGCGACAGACATAGAACAATCTTCATTATGGGTTGGCACCACCACTATAGATGGCAACTAGTCACAGTAGAATTCAATTATCGGAACAATTCCAACATATTAGACGCCAATTGGGTTTTTACTAGCCAAAATTGGCGTCTTTTCAATATAAGAATCCTTCATCATGCCAAATACTTGTCCCAATATAAAATGCAGCTCAGTTATTTAGATATAGCATTCAAAAAATAGGAATATTCAGAGTAACAAGTGAATAGAATATAGGGGCTTAAGAATGACGTAGGGAGGATTTCATCTTGCACAGTGAAATATTGAAAGTTGTTCCAGGAAACTATCAATTGCCAGATTATGATGAAGCAGTGAAGCAATTTAATTGGAAGGATACTGAAGAGGCGTTTTCATGGTCTAGTACAGGCAAAGTGAACATAGCGTTCGAATGTATAGACCGTCACGCTGAATCCAATCGAAAAGACAAAACGGCATTGATCTATCAAGATGACAGTCGCTTGGAACGTTATACTTTCCAAGATTTAAAAAAATACTCAAATCGTGCAGCAAACGTGTTTTCAGAACTTGGAATAGAAAAAGGAGATCGTGTTTTTCTATTTATGCCTCGAACCCCTGAATTATATTTCGCAACATTTGGATTGTTAAAAATGGGTGCGATCGTGGGTCCACTGTTTGAAGCTTTCATGGAAGCGGCCGTTAAAGACCGTCTAGCAAATAGCGAGGCAGTTGCTATCGTAACCACGCCGGCACTAGTTAATAGAGTTCCATTTCACGAACTACCATGTTTAAAACATGTACTAATTGTAGGTGATAGTGAGGCCATCACGGAAACGCAGATTGACTTTTTGAAAAATCTATCAGTAGCTAGCGATCAGTTTGAAATCGAATGGGTTGACCGCACAGATGGGATGATTATTCATTACACATCTGGGTCAACGGGGAAGCCAAAGGGAGTGCTCCACGCGCATAACGCCATGATTCAGCATTATCAAACTGGGAAATGGGTGCTTGACCTTCAGGAAGCGGATGTTTACTGGTGTACTGCTGATCCTGGGTGGGTAACTGGTACATCCTACGGAATGTTTGCGCCATGGCTCAATGGTGCTACCTCTCTAGTAGTCGGTGGCCGTTTCACGGCAAATGTCTGGTACAAAATGATCGAAGCGCATCAAGTCACTGTCTGGTATAGCGCACCCACTGTGTTTCGAATGCTTATGAGCGTGGGCGAAAGTGCTGCGAATCAATACAATTTAAGTTCGCTTCGCCATGTTCTGAGTGTCGGAGAGCCACTCAACCCTGAAGTCATCAAATGGGGATTAGAAGTCTATGGTCACCGAATTCACGATACTTGGTGGATGACAGAAACCGGGGCTCAGCTAATCTGTAATTACCCAGCAATGGAAATTAGGCCAGGATCAATGGGGAAACCACTCCCTGGTATAGAGGCAACGATCATTGACGATGAAGGCAATCCAGTGGCACCATATGTAATGGGGAATTTAGCTGTAAAAAAAGGGTGGCCATCGATGATGAAAGCTATCTGGAACAATGAAGAGAAATACAATAGTTATTTTGTGAACGACACTTGGTATGTGTCAGGAGACTCTGCTTATCAAGATGCAGACGGCTACTTCTGGTTTCAAGGGCGCGTCGACGATGTGATTATGACAGCTGGTGAACGTGTTGGTCCCTTTGAAGTGGAAAGCACATTGATTGAACATCCTGCTGTCGCAGAAGCGGGTGTTATTGGCAAGCCGGACCCGATTCGTGGAGAAATTATCAAAGCGTTTATTGCATTGCGTCAGGGTTTTGAGCCATCAGAAGCGCTTAAAACTGAGATCGCGATATTCATCAAGCACAATCTAGCTGCACATGCTTACCCTAGGGAGATTGATTTTGTCGCTAAACTACCCAAAACGCGCAGTGGGAAAATTATGCGTCGTGTGCTCAAAGCTATAGAACTGGGCCTGCCAACAGGCGACTTATCAACAATCGAAGATTAACAGCAGTACATAAAACAGAAGTGATACAACTATCTTGAATCTAGTTGTATCGCTTCTTTTATGGTTAAAATACGGAGCAAAGTGAGGCAGGCAAGTAGGCATTTTTTACAGGCTATACGCCATTATTACATCATAATCGAAAAAAGGCTTTGTTCCTATTGATATAGTTTCACGAAAAGAGTACGCTTGAGTTAGCAAAGGTGGTGAATAATATGACAAAAGTTCAAATGAAGGCAAATGACAACGGACCACTTTTAATCAAAGGTGAAATCGAACTTCTTGACGGTGAAGGTAGCATAATTCCAACAAAAGAATCAACCTATATCTGCCGGTGTGGTCAGTCAGGAAATATGCCGTTTTGCAACGGTGCACATAAAGGCAACTTCGAGTCTGCTGTTAGAGCAAGTAAATAACAGCAAATCGGTATTAAATTCTACGACTCATTAGAGGAATCTAAATTAAAATGAAATGTTTTATACTCTCCCATTAGTAAGCTGACAAGGCTTATCGCTACGATGATTGGAGAGTATTTTTATAGTAAAAAGGCTACGATTCAATAAAATGCTTGTATCGAGTAACTCAAATAAATTGTTTGCCATGAGAGGGGTACCTCGCTTCCAGAACCCACAACAAACTAAACAATCACAAAACTTTTTAATCATCCAATGAAGTATTATAGTAGAGATAAGCTACTTATTTTGTTGATCGTTTTATGTTATACTTATTATCGTTAAGTTGAAAAAGATGGAGTAAAAATGAATAGGAAAATCGTAACGTTCACTGGACCAGTTCAATATTATTCTGAAAAAGGCAATCGTTTTTTTGCAGAGGGTGATTTTGCTAAGGCATCGCACTATTTGAAAAAAGTATATGAACTTGATTCTAGTCAAGTAGAAGTGAAAAAGCGGCTTGCAGTTTCTCTTTCAGAAACTGGCATGCACGAGGAATCAAATCAATTATTATATCAACTGGTGAGTGCTAAAGCAGATGCACTTGACTGCCACTTCTATCTCGGAAAGAACCTGTTTGGTCTTTCGGATTTTATGGAAGCGACAGAAGAACTAGTGTATTTTGTGGAAAGATACCAATTGGAAGATGACTTGCTTCTTGAGGCAGAAGAATTGCTAGAATTCTTGGAGTCAGATTCGATTGATGACACATTGCTAGACTACGATGAATCAGCGTTGTACCAGCTTGAGCTTGGTACAAGACTGATGAATGAAGAATCTTACGTAGAAGCAATTGAAGTATTTCGTAAAACAATCGAAAAACATCAAACGTTTTGGCCTGCCTATAATAATTTAGCTGTTTGCTATCTCTATTTGGAACAAGAAGATGAAGCAGTCAAAGTACTTCAAGAGATCATCGCCTATGACCAGACAAATCTACATGCACTATGCAATGTCTATTCCATCTACCTGAAAAATGGCAACGAATTAAAGGCATTCCAGACATTAGAAAAATTAAAAAAAATCCGGCCTGTCAATGTTGAACAAGCGGATCGTTTGGCAATTACCTTTGCCGTTACGGGCGAGTACAAAGCTGCTTACAAATGGTTTAAGTACTACGAATCTTACGATCAACTGAATGACTACAGCTACCACTTTTGGTTTGCCAAATCAGCGTTTCATGCTGGTTATCAAGAAGAGGCGAATAGAATTTTTAAGTTCATTAGTACCAGATTTGCAGAATATGCGAAAACACCACCATGGGAGCAAAGCTTCCCAATGAGGGACTGAATCATTTATGCTCGAAAAAAAAAATGAAAAGAAAGTTGGGAGTAAAATGACAGAAGAAAAAATTTATGACGTAACCATTATCGGAGCAGGACCTGCAGGGCTGACAGCTGCTGTTTACACATCACGTGCTAATTTGAGCACACTCATCCTTGAAAGAGGTGTACCTGGTGGTCAAATGATGAACACAGAAGCGATTGAGAACTATCCCGGTTATGAAAGTATTCTAGGACCTGATTTATCTAATAAAATGTACGAACATGCAAAGGTATTTGGTGCAGAATACGCTTATGGTGATGTGAAAGAAGTCATTGATGGCGAATCGTACAAAACAATCAAAGCGGGATCAAAAGAAATCAAAACTAAAGCGATTATCATTGCGACAGGAGCAGAACATCGGAATCTAGGCGTTCAAGGTGAAACAGAACTTGGTGGAAGAGGCGTTTCTTACTGCGCAGTCTGTGATGGCGCCTTCTTTAAAAATAAAGAAATCGTCGTTGTTGGTGGTGGTGACTCCGCTGTTGAGGAAGCGATTTTCCTTACTCGTTTTGTTTCAAAACTAACAATTATTCATCGCCGTGACAAACTACGTGCGCAAAAGATTATCCAAGACCGTGCGTTTGCCAATGAAAAAATCGACATCCTATGGGATTCAGTTGTAACAAGCGTGAATGGTGAAGACAAAGTTAGCTCTGTCACTGTTAAAAATGTGAAGGATGAAAGCGAAACAGAAATGAAAGCAGAAGGATTATTTGTTTTCGTTGGCATGGATCCACTAACAAAACCATTTGAGTCACTTGGAATTCTCAATAAGAGTGGGTATGTGATTACAGATGAGAATATGACAACTAAAATACCTGGTATTTTTGCAGCAGGCGATGTACGCGAAAAAACACTACGTCAAATCGTTACAGCACCAGGTGATGGCAGTATTGCAGCTCAGTTTGCTCAGCAATTCGTTGAAGAACTTGAAGGCTAAACATTTTTTGAACAGAAACAGGACAAACAATCGTTGCGAAAGATGAGCCCTCTTGAGTATAAATTATCATGAACAACAGAAAGAAAAGCATGATATCGTAAAACAAAGTCAGAGCCAGTGTAACGTACTCAATTGTTCAAGATTGGGTAAGGCCACCGCTCTGGCTTCTATTTGAACGAGAAAGCAGGTGGTTTCTTGCTACAAGTGGCAAATTGCTTATTTGTTAATGGCAGTAAAGCGTTCCTACTAAACAAATTTCGACGCGGCTGGTGGGTAGCGCCTGGTGGTAAAGTTGAGCACAATGAGACGGTCGCTGAAGCGTGCCAGCGAGAATTCTTAGAAGAGACTGGGCTAATACTGACTGATCCTAAGTTAAGCAGTATTTTTACCGTCGTTGTAAAGAAAGATGATCAAGTAATCGATCAATGGATGTTCTATAATTTCTTTGCTACAAAGGCAACGGGTATTGAACTAGATGAGAATGCTGAGGGGAAATTACGCTGGCAAGAAGTCAGTGACCTTTTCAGTTTACCGATGGCAGAGGGCGATAAAGTGATTTTGGAACATGCACTAAAAGGAAAAGGGCTGATGGTTGGAATGGTGACTTATACAGAAGAATATCAACTTCTGGATATTCGCTACGCCTATCATTAATACTTTTAATTCAATGATAAAAGGGAGTGACAGAAGTGGTAGATAATCTAGCAATCAATCAATTAGTTGTGATTACAGGCATGTCAGGTGCTGGTAAAACCGTCGTGGTTCAATGTTTTGAGGACTTAGGATACTTTTGTGTCGATAATTTACCACCGACTTTACTACCAGAATTTCTAAATACAATGAAAAATAATAGCGATCATAATCGCATGGCAGTGGTGATGGACTTACGTGGTCGTGACTTCTTTGAACAAGTAACACCAGTGCTCGAAGGACTGCAAAACTCAAGCTCATTCAATATGCAGATCTTATTTTTAGATGCTGATAACGAAACGCTAGTCAAACGCTATAAAGAAACCCGCAGAGCACATCCACTATCTCCAAATGATTTACTATTAAAGGGGATAGAACAAGAGAGAAAATTACTTACCGACCTAAAAGAGATGGCAGAAAGCGTTTACAACACATCCAATCTGTCACCGAAAGAATTGCGTGAAAAAGTGGTCTCCCAATTCTCTAGTGGAAAAGAAAAGGGCTTTCAGATCTTTGTCACCTCGTTCGGATACAAACATGGTATTCCAATCGATGCTGACCTAGCATTTGATGTTCGGTTCTTACCTAACCCTTTTTATCTAAAGGAACTGCGTCCCCAAACTGGTCTTGATGAGCCTGTATCTTCTTACGTGATGCAATCTGAGATCGCACAAACCTTTACCGAGAAACTTGTTGATATGCTGGACTTTGTCGTGCCATTGTATGAGAAAGAAGGAAAGTCTCAATTAGTCATCGCAATTGGCTGCACAGGTGGGCAGCATCGCTCTGTCACAATTGCAGAAATTTTACAAAAACATTTTTCAGGAAACTATGCAACGCATATAACCCATCGTGATATTATGAAGAAAAAGCTAACACTGCATGAATAGTCCCAAAATCGTTTGTTTCTGCCATTGCTAGGTGCAAGGGCGATTGAAGAAGGGGTGCGACATGAAAATAGACAAAAAGAAAATTGTTGTTCTTGGGGGTGGTACTGGACTTTCAGTGCTACTACGAGGATTAAAAAGATACGATTTTGACATTACCGCAATCGTCACTGTAGCTGATGATGGTGGTAGTACAGGGCGGATTAGAGAAGAACTCGGTATCCCAGCACCAGGCGATATCCGCAATGTAATTGCAGCGCTTTCCGATGTTGAACCGCTACTTGAACAGTTATTCCAATACCGTTTTGATGAAAGCTCGATGGGCCATCTATCGGGACATTCACTTGGCAATCTTTTCATCGCAGCTATGGCTGATATCACAGGTGACTTTAACACTGGTGTTCATGAAATGAGTAAAGTACTGAACGTCAAAGGTAGAGTGCTACCTTCAACCAACCGTAGCATTGTCCTGCACGCAGAAATGGATGATGGAACTATTGTATCTGGAGAATCGATGATTCCCAAGGCAGGAAAAAAGATCAAACGTGTCTTTTTAACACCAGAGGACATCTTGCCAATCAGCAGAGCAAAACGTGCAATTTTAGAAGCAGATCTTATCGCCATTGGGCCTGGGAGCCTCTACACCAGCATTATACCAAACCTCATAGTGCCGACGGTTAAAGAATACATATGCCGATCAAATGCAAAAAAGGTGTATATTTGTAACGTCATGACACAATACGGAGAAACCGATGACTACACAGCAAGCGATCATTTGCGCGCAGTCATCGACCATTCGGGGCTTGACTGTGTAGATACAATTCTCATTAACGATGAAGAAGTCCCAACACCAGTCATTCATAAATACCAGGAAGAATACGGCGAACCAGTCAAAATGGATATTTTAGAATTGCAGGAAATGGGCATGAACATTATTCAAGATGCGATTGTCACAATTGAAGATGGAACCGTTCGTCATGATGCCATTAAAATCGCACAAATTCTAAATGATTTGATTAAATAATATAAGAAGGTAAAAATATGTCGTTTGCATCACAAACAAAAAAAGAACTCACCTCACTTGAAACAGATAGCTGCTGTGGTCTTGCTGAACTATCTGCTTTAATTCGCATGAATGGATCAGTATCATTCTCGAATCGGAAAATTGTGGTGGATGTTCAAAGTGAAAATGCGGCTATCGCAAGGCGGATTTATTCATTACTCAAAGAGCAATTTCAAGTGCAAGTCGAACTCCTTGTTCGAAAAAAGATGAAGTTGAAGAAAAACAATGTCTATATTGTGAGGTTAATGGAGCGATCAAAAGAAATTCTTGAAAAATTACAGATTATCGAGAAAGATTTTTCGATTGTCCATGAGATAAACGAGCAACTAGTCACAAAAGACTGTTGCAAGCGTGCCTACCTGCGGGGAGCATTTCTGGCAGGAGGTTCTGTGAACAACCCAGAAACTTCTGCGTATCATCTTGAGATTTTCTCACTTTACGAGGAGCACAATGATTCTCTTCATAAACTGCTTGAACACTTTGACCTCAATAGCAAAACGCTAGAAAGAAAAAAAGGCTACATCTGCTACATCAAAGAAGCCGAGAAAATTTCTGAATTTCTCACCGTGGTCGAAGCCTATCATGCATTGCTTCACTTTGAAGATGTAAGAATTATCAGAGACCTACGTAACTCAGCAAACCGGCTCGCTAATTGTGACAATGCGAATATTAATAAAATTGTACATGCAGCTGGACGTCAAGTTGATAACATCAAATTAATTGATGCAAAGCTTGGACTATCTGCATTACCAGACCGATTACAAGAAGTGGCACGTGTACGCGTTGAATTTCCGGAAGCGCCACTGAAAGAACTCTGCGAACTCATTCAATCAGAGCAAATCAGCAAGTCTGGCTTAAATCATCGGCTAAGAAAAATCGATGAAATTGCTGATAAACTGCGTGCTGGAATTCATGTCGATTTATAGCAAAATAGTTTGCAGTAACTCCCTGGTGATAAGTAATAAAAAATACACCTCCAAAGACATGGAAGTGCTTTTTTATTATAGGAAGGGGTCAGTAGGGAGAACAGCATCTGAATATCATCGATATTCAATAAAGTAAGAAGTAAGCTAATGCAAGGAAAGCTACTAACTTATTTCTCCAGTAAGTTTAAAACATCTGTTGTTTTCCCGAATATATATAAATGCTCTCCTGATGCAAAGCGATGATCCGCACTAGTTAAAGGGACAATCACATTTTCGACCTTAGTGGCCAATATGTTTACATGATAATTTGAACGAACATCAAGCTCTTGCACCGTTTTTCCAACCCAAGACCGATTAACTGGGACCTCAAGAACAGAAAACTCCGGGTTCAATTCGATATAATTGAAAATGTTTGCTGCGTTATAACGCATGACCAGCTTTTCAGCCATCATCTTTTCTGGATAAATCACTTCATCCGCGCCACTGCGATGTAAGAACTTCTCCTGAATATCCTTAGTTGCTTTCGCAATGACATACTTTGCCCCTAACTCTTTCAGTAAAAGCGTCACCTCTAATGATGATCCGAAATGATCGCCACCGACTGCGACAATACAAATATCAAATTGATTCACACCTAACGCTCGGAGTACTTCTTCCTTTGTACAATCGCCAATCAATGCATTTGTAATCGTCGGCATCAGCTCATTAATTCTTTCCTCTGAGCTATCAACCACCATGACTTCCTTTCCAATCTCATTAAACTTTAGTGCACAATGTCGGCCAAAGTGTCCGGCCCCAATAATCAAAACCGATTTCAAATGAATCACCCAATCATAATTTTTTCTTCTGGATATTTTACGGGTACATATGGTTCAGCATGTACAAATGATAATGCCATCGTTAGGACGCCGATACGACCAAAAAACATAAGGAACATAATAATGATTTGCGGAATGGTAGACAATTCAGGTGTAATGCCCAAAGTCATTCCAACCGTTCCGATGGCAGAAAACACTTCAAAAACAATCTCTTCTATTGGGAATTCTTGGAGACTGCTAATGATAAAAATAGCAAACATAGCAACCAACATATAAATACCGGTGATAGCTACTGATTTTCTCAATATACTTTCATTCAGTCGGCGCTTAAAGACTGAAACATCTTTCTTATTTCTAATTGTGGCAACAGTCGACATAATCACAGTAAACAAAGTCGTAGTCTTTACACCACCTGCAGTAGAGCCAGGTGAGCCACCAACAATCATTAAAATAATAATCAATAGTAACGAGGCACTTGAAAGAATTGTTAAATCCACTGAATTAAACCCTGCTGTTCTTGGCGAAATAGCCTGAAACATGGATGCGAGTAAAGAGTCTGAGACACTCCCGTTAACAAAATCAGAGCCACCCTCTAGGATAAAAATCAGCAAGGTAGGAATGACAATCAATGCGAGTGTTGTGCTGAGAACAATCTTTGTATGCAAGGCATAATAACGCCATTTAAGTTTGTGATGAAACACATCCCTCCAAACAAAAAAGCCAATTCCACCAACAACAATCAGTGCCATTAAAACGAAATTAACAAGATAGTCATCAGAAAAAGTCGTCACTGATGAACTTGGTTCGATAGTCCCCATTAAATCAAATCCAGCGTTACAAAATGCTGAGATAGAATGGAAGATCGAAAAATAAATTCCTTTTATAAATCCGAATTCGGGAACAAAGCGAAAGGCAAGAAACAAAGCACCAATTGCCTCGATCAGTAGCGTACCTCTGATCACATATCGTGCGAGCTGAACGACACCACCAATTTGCAAAGTATTTGATGATTCTTGAATTAAGCCACGATGTGTTAGTCCGATTCTCTTGCGGAGCAGCATAGCAAACAAAGTTGCAACCATCATAAACCCAATACCGCCCACCTGAATTAAGATGAGGATGACCAGTTGTCCAAAAAGTGACCAATAAGTATATGTATCATAAACAACTAATCCCGTCACGCATCCTGCTGAGGTAGCAGTGAAAAGCGCATCCATAAACGGTGTTGCTTCATGACTTTTTGAAGCAATTGGTAAAGTGAGTAAAACAGCGCCTACAAAAATGAGAAGTGCAAACCCAAGCGCGATAGTCTGCTTATAAGATAGTTTCCTCACTGTAATACCTCTCAGTACCTTTTTTAAAAACATTAACAGTATAACATGAAATCTCAAAAAAAATGCGAGACATCAGAATAGTAAATACTAAGGTGTGTCTGAAAAAGTTTTTATGAAACCTTTTTGAAGAATTCCCTGACTAACTTTGTCGAAAAATATCTTAAATATTCCTGATATCTGCTATTTTTTTCTCCGCTTATTCAAAAATTTCTTGTCAAAACTCCTTCTCATAAATCTTTTTCAGACATACCCTATTAAAAATAGCAGGATACATGTTGAAACTATACCCGTTTCTATTATGGGCAAGTCATACCTGAAATGAAACTTAAAGAACCAAATGGTGAAATTATTCTGATGAAAAAGCGAATCATAAACTTAATATTAAATATATAAAAGGCACACCGTTTTTTAGAGAGAAATCGGTAAAATAGGAAATCCGTCTACTGGCTGATTAAAGAAAAACAAGGTATAATCTTGTTTGGACATAAAGGCTAACTAAATGAAACGAGGGATTTTAATGAATTGGAAGTTCATTGCTGCGGTTGCAGCCGGATTTACCGCTGGTTTTGTAGCAGCAAATTACCTAGAAGAAGTATCACATGCCGATCCGGAGCGTGTATTAGAAGATATTAAGAAAAAATTTCGAACATTAGGATCAGTAGAAGGCACCTGGATTGTGATGAAACCGGAGAAATTTAATAATGGCGTATTGAACTTTGACGTCTATCAAGGCGGTATCACCGTGCAGAAAGTGGAACAAACAATACAATACGAATTCATTGCAGACGCAAAAACAGGATCCATTTTAAGCGTTCAGGAACAGAGTGAAGCTTTGGAATAATCACTAAGATGGTTCAAGGCGGTTCACCACTGACCAAAGCACTATTTTAAAGAAACTTGTAAAAAATGAGCAGAGGATTCTGCTTTTTTGTCGTCAGAACTATATGAAAACTGTATAATCGAAAGAAATGATGATGACAAGGTGAGGAAATGGAACTTAAAAAATCATGGAAATGGCTTATACTATTAATCGTCGTTCTCGGCGTACTTATTTATATACCGCTTAGTATTGATTACGAAGCTGCAACAATTAAAGCAGCTGAAACCGCATTCCATGCAGAACCACTAAAAACAGATGACAAAGTGCAGGACACCTCGATATTCCTACCACAAGGTTTTATCCTAGAAGAAGTTAGTGATAATAACCTACTTGTACGAAAAGGGCAGCAAGAATATTTAATTTTTGTTAACCCCGAGGAAAACAGAGACAGTCGACTGCTTTACAACAACTTAACTGCAATAGAAGACTACTCGATCAATCAAACTTTTGTAGAGGAAGACCAATTTGGTTATTTATTAGTCAATGAGCATAGTCGAAGAAATGTCGATTTGATCGTTGGAATTGGTGGTTATAAAATAACGACAACAACAGATCTGCCAGACATGGTAGACGATGCCAAGAATATGATGCAAATCGCAAACTCGATGCAGAAGCAAGAATAACGGCTAGAATCAACCTGAGTCGATGAACAAAACTTGATACTTTGCAATGATATCAGGAAGTATTTAGGACTCACAATAAATGCTAATCACCAAACAGGCAATTGTAAGAAATGAGGCGGGAAAATGACGAAAGTAGTAGAAACTATTTCACATCGCAAACAAATAACTCGGACAATCTCTAACAATAAACTACTATGTATCGCAGGTGTTGGTTGGTTATTTGACGCCATGGATGTTGGTCTACTCTCCTTTGTCATCGTTGCGCTGGGAGAGGATTGGAACTTAACAATTCAACAAACGGGACTAATTCCTAGTATCAATTCAATTGGGATGATGATAGGTGCACTTTTTTTTGGTATTTTAGCTGATAAGATTGGCCGGAAACGAGTTTTTATCATAACACTACTCTTATTTTCCGTTGGTAGTGGTCTAACTGCTTTTTCGAATACCTTAACAGCATTTATCATCCTTCGATTCTTTATCGGTATGGGATTAGGTGGCGAATTACCGGTTGCATCGACAATGGTATCAGAAAATGTGCCAATTGAAAAACGTGGTAGGATTGTTGTTTTACTAGAAAGCTTCTGGGCGATTGGGTGGCTAACCGCAGCACTAATAGCCTACTTTATCATCCCAAGCTATGGTTGGCGAGTCGCAATGATTCTAACAGCTATCCCAGCTTTCTATGCACTATACCTGAGAAGCAAACTACCAGATTCGGCTGCATTCAATGCGAAAAGACAGTCGCAGCCAATCTCTGAAACACTCAAACAGATTTGGTCGAAGCAACATGCAAAGTCGACAATCATGTTATGGATTCTCTGGTTCTCAGTAGTTTTTTCATACTATGGCATGTTCCTGTGGTTACCAAAGGTGATGACTTTAAAAGGATTTGACATGATTACCAGCTTCGAGTATGTATTAATCATGACACTAGCGCAACTTCCAGGATATTTCTGTGCAGCGTGGTTAATTGAAAAAATTGGGCGAAAATTTGTCCTAGTTAGCTTTTTACTAGGTACAGCAGTCAGCGCATTTTTCTTTGGTTCAGCAGAAGAAGTGGCTGGGTTACTTATTTCAGGTGCATTTCTATCCTTCTTTAACCTAGGTGCTTGGGGTGCGCTTTATGCCTATACACCTGAACAATATCCTACTCAAATTCGGGGAAGTGGTGTAGGAATGGCTGCATCATTTGGCAGAATTGGCGGGATTATTGGTCCGCTGCTCATTCCATACCTTGGCGCAAGAGGTTATTCAGTGCAATTTATTTTCTCCATTTTCTGCGTTGCCATTTTAATTGGTGTTCTAGCAGTGATGTTCTTAGGACGAGAAACAAAAAATCTTGAAATTGATTAAATAAATTCATAATAGTTTA
The DNA here is from genome assembly GCA_031554185.1 of Caryophanales bacterium. Taxonomy (GTDB): domain Bacteria; phylum Bacillota; class Bacilli; order JARBTR01; family JARBTR01; genus JAVBKE01. The sequence continues at coordinate 6,399 of JAVBKE010000016.1, read as the reverse complement.
ATGCAAAAATCATTACCAGCAGACAATTTACGATTATTACGTTATAATGGTGAATAGGATAAACCAAATTACCAATATAATCTTAAAAAATGATTTAGAGGAGAAGATGAAATGGAAAAACTAAAATCAGTCGAACAATATCACGAAATTATTAACGACGGTAGAAGTATACTTTTATTTTCAGCAACATGGTGTCCAGATTGCCGATTTATCGAACCATTTATTGAAGAAGTTGTAGCAGAATATCCGGCATACACTTTTATATATGTAGATCGTGATGAATTTATTGACCTGTGTGTCGAACTTGAAGTGATGGGGATTCCAAGCTTTGTTGCCTATGAAAATGGCAAGCAGATTGGACGCTACGTTAATGGTGCACGAAAAACACGTGAAGAAATTGAAGCATTTATCAATCAATTAAAGTAAATGAAAAGACATCTCCCTGCTATTAATAAGTAGGGAGTTTTTTCATGATATAAAGCCAACTTACTTGAAAGAGGAGTATTGTGTGTATATGAAAGAGATGTTAGAGAAAAAACTGGCCGAGAATCATTTCACTTCAGAATATGATAGTGAAAAAAACACATTACGCTTTGTTAATCCAAATAACGGAGCAGGTGTTACCCTTGAACTAAACGCATTTCAGTCTCGATTTGAGGCGAATCAAAGTCAAGTCATAGATGAAATTGTTTATTACGTAGAAGAAAGCCTTAGTTTTTCAGGTGAAGAAATGCTTGTTGGAAATGAAAAAGCGATTTTCCCAGTCATCCGCTCAACTTCATTTCCCAAGGAAAACCGAGCAGGAAAACGCTTTGTGATATCGGAACATACTACAGAAACTGCTATTTTCTACGCCTTGGATCTTGGAAACCGCTACAAGCTGATCGACGAAGAACTTCTTCAATTGAGTGAACTATCACAAGAGAAACTTCATCAACTGGCATTATCAAATCTTCGGAGCATCATTTTTAGAGATAAAAAAGACACTGTGAGTGGAAATGACTTTTACTTTATTAGTACCAACGATGGCTACGATGCATCAAGAATCCTGATAACAAAGTACCTAGATAAAATCAAAACAACTATGCAGGGGATAATGGCAGTAGCAATCCCTCATCAAGATGTTTTAATTATTGCTGATATCAAAAACGAACAAGGCTACGATATTCTTGCCCATCTTTCAATGAAATTTTTCACAGAAGGAAACGTACCGATCACTTCACTCTCATTTCTATATGAAAATGGTGAACTAGAACCAATCTTCATTTTGGCAAAGACCTCTGCTGCAGAACAAAACAAAAAACCTTCGAGCTAATGATTTTTAACTCGAAGGTTTTTGAACAGAATTGTATTTGACTTCAGAACAAAAAATTGGGTTAATGACTTACACTTGTTCTTTTGTCATCATGAAAACTGTAATAGCTTTGATAAATTACCTGCAAATGTTGTAAATGCTCACCATACTCAAACATGGCAGAAGTGAGGGAAGTCATATGGAGAAGCGTCAAACTATCTTGATGTCTCATACCTCTTAACTGCCCCAATAAGCTAATCAATTCAGATAAATTGGTTGACTCAAATACTTTATGTTTATTATTCGTCTTTCGAAAATTAAGATAGAAATTCTCGTGATGCTCCGTTAAAATATCTATCTGACGCACAACTTCCTCTCGGAATTCAATTGGCATTGTCTGAAGCTGCGTCTCAAGCGCATGGTACTTTCTCAGTACGTTATAAGATCGTTGTGATGTAGAAATCATTGCCCGATACAAAACTAACTTTCGTTTTCGTCTAATTGGACGATCCATATTAAAATTCCGATCCTCAGAAAATAAATGATAAAGATACTCAACTTTTACAAGTTTTTTTCGAATTTGATCAAAATCCTTATGATGAATCGCTACCTTCATATCTGGCTGTGTCTTCTTTCGAATCCAATCTAAGATGGTGTGATGATAATCCAGTAGGTTTTCAAAAAACTTCATCTCATACTTAGGCGGGAGTACCAGAATATTAATTGCAAAGGCAGCTAATACCCCAAGCATAATTGTTGTGTACCGCTGCGCAGCAAACCAAAAGAGATTGCCGCCCTGGGCTTCCATAATCACGAGCATTGTGACAAGAGCCGTACCAACATAATCCTCACTCTTCCACCGACTCGTAATCCAAATTGTGAAAATCGCACCAAAACCTATTAAAAGTGTATGGGCAGGACCAAAAAGGAGAACCAAAAGTACAGCAATTAGGGCCCCAATCATGTTGGCGATAGCCTGTTCTAATAAGTTTAAGTAAGAACGATAAACAGAAGGTTTCACCGCGAAAATTGCACCCATTGCTGCAAGCGTAGGCGGCAATCCAAACAGGTTGGCAGCATAAATTGAAATAACAATTGCTAGCGCAGTCTTTAAAACGCGGGCGCCAATTGGAACCCTAGTAAGTGGCCATTTCCTTAAACGCATTGTCAACTGCTCCTAAAGTCTGTTCAATATCAGCATCAGTATGGGATGTAGTAATGAACCAGGCCTCGTATTTTGATGGTGCAAGATTAATTCCTTGAGCAAGCATCAACTTGAAAAAGATAGCAAACTTTTCTCCATCAGTTGCTTCAGCTTGCTTGTAGTTTTCAACTTTTTCATTCGTAAAATACATTGCAAATGCACCCTTTAAGCGATTAATCACAATTTCAATTCCATGTCTAGTAGCTAATGCTTCAATACCAGAAGCCAGTTTTGCTCCAAGTTGATCAAGATGATCATAGAATCCATCAGCTTGCATAACTTCAAGACAAGCAATTCCGGCAAGTATTGAAGCTGGATTTCCAGCCATTGTTCCAGCTTGGTAAGCTGGTCCTAATGGCGCAACTTGCTCCATAATCTCTTGTTTACCACCGTAAGCGCCAATTGGTAATCCGCCACCAATAATTTTCCCAAGTGCAGTTAAATCGGGTGTAACCCCCAGCATATCTTGTGCTCCGCCATAAGAGAAGCGAAATGCAGTAATTACCTCATCATAGATGACAAGTGCGCCTGCAGCGTGTGTAATCTTATTAACAGATTCCAAGAAACCGGGATGAGGTTCAACAATGCCGAAGTTACCAACAATTGGTTCTACTAACACGCCAGCAATTTGACTTCCCCATTTATCCATTGCCACTTGAAATGCAGGAACATCATTAAAAGGAACTGTAATCACTTCTTGTGCAATACTCTTTGGTACTCCGGCTGAATCAGGTATTCCGAGTGTTGACGGACCAGAACCTGCAGCAACAAGCACCAAATCAGAATGCCCGTGGTAACAACCAGCAAACTTCATGATCTTATCGCGTCCAGTATAAGCGCGCGCAACTCGAATCGTCGTCATAACCGACTCAGTACCAGAATTCGTGAATCGAACCTTATCCATGCCAGGAATAGCATCCTTCAACATTTTCGCTAACTTAATTTCATGAGGGGTCGGCGTACCATAAAGCGTACCATTTTCTGCAGCCTTCGTAATTGCTTTCGTAATGTGAGGGTGAGCGTGACCTGTAATTATCGGTCCATAAGCAGCCAGATAATCAATATATTTATTACCATCTACATCCCAAAAATATGCGCCTTTAGCCCTTTCCATAACAATAGGTGCTCCACCACCGACTGCTTTATACGAGCGCGAGGGTGAATTGACACCCCCAACAATATGTTTCAAAGCCTCTTCGTGTAATCTAATTGAATTCGCGTGATTCATTCTCTCTCCTCAATTCTATAAAAATTCCAGATAATTTTACCACGTCACCCCCCTATTTACCATTAATATTTTAATTTTTTTCTATAAAAAGCTAAATAATAAACTGACCGAATCAAAAAGAAAATGTTATAAATATTTAGGCTATAATTTTGCCGAAAAGTAAAGCAGATAATACCTAAGAAAAGCTTGAAAAGCAGAAAGTCAAATTGTTACGCAACCAGTATATAAAAAGCTATTGTATTAAAAGTGAAGTAAGGAAAAATATCTTTCGTCTATTTTGAGCAAGTCCATCTCTATTGCTGTTCATTTAGCAAAGAATTCGTTAAAATGAAAGAATAAATGAACATGAAAGGGGAAAGATGCGATGAAAATTCTCTGTACAACAATTCCGCCGCAACAAATTCAAAAACAGCTCATAGATTCCTATCCTGAACAACAATTTATATTTCAAAAGCAATTGGAAGTGGACGATCGAAACCTTGTGGATGTAGAAGTAATCATTACCTTCGGAGACGATTTTACAAATCAACACTTACAACAAGCCATAAATTTAAAATGGCTTTGCTGTATTTCTGCTGGTGTCGAGAAGCTACCATTAACAGACTTGGCAGAAAGAGGGGTAGTTGTCACAAATGCAAGAGGTGTTCATGCAATTCCAATGGCTGAGTTTACCATTGGGATGATGCTAGCTCATGTGAAATGTTTCAAATCTCAAATTTTGAATCAGCAAAAATCATCATGGGACGTTAAACTGCCATTTGAAGAACTCCACGGGAAGACACTTCTTCTAATTGGTACAGGATCAATTTCTCAAAAAGTAGCAGAATTAGCAAAAGCATTTTCTATAAATGTTCTAGGTGTAAGCCAATCAGGGCAGCCAGTGTCGGGATATCAAACAGTAGCGAAAATAGAAGCCCTTTTTGAAATGCTTCCACAGGCAGACTTTGTAGTATCAATTTTACCAAGCACAAGAAAGACCAAGAATCTTCTTAAGAAAGAGCACTTTACAGCAATGAAACGAAGTGCTCTACTGATTAATCTTGGAAGGGGAGACCTTTTTGAAGACGAAGTACTTACTAACGCTCTAATAGAGAAGCAAATTGCAGCGGCAGTCTTAGATGTCTTTAATACCGAGCCCCTACCAATAGATCACCCATTTTGGCATCTGGATAACTTAACAATTACACCGCATGACTCAAGTCATTCAGCAAATTATTTTCCAAGAGCGTTCGCGATATTTGAAGAAAACCTAGATTACTACTTGAATAATAAAATAGAAAAATTCATCAATCTAGTCGATAATAAAAAAGGATACTAAGGGCCGTTTTACTAGAACAAGTGAAAAAGGGTACTATTTTAATTAAAGTCTTTCTTTTCTAATAGTAATTCGTAATTATTTCGCCAAACAGATTGACACGGGAATAATTAGCCATGTACAATAGAAGAAACTAACAGAATCGTTTAATTGTAAATGGGACTGCCGATATGCTTCAAATTAAAGAAGCACTAGATGTGCTAAAACAAACAGGTGTCAGAATGACGCCACAGCGTCAGGCTATTCTAGAATACTTGGCTGTATCTCGCACACATCCTACTGCAGATGAAATTTTTAAAGCACTGGAAGATAAATTTCCTAATATGAGTGTTGCAACCGTATACAATAATTTGCGTGTTTTTAAAGAATCCGGTTTGGTGAATGAACTGACCTATGGCGATTCTTCCAGTCGTTTTGATTTTGCATCAGATGCCCATTATCATATTATGTGCCAAGAATGCGGTAAGATTGTAGACTTCAAGTACCCAGGAATTGATGCCGTAGAGAATGTGGCTGCAAGACTTTCAGGATTTGAGGTTAGTACCCACCGACTTGAAATATACGGAGTATGCCCAGAATGTACAAAAGTAGAGGTACATTAACCTAAAAACAAAGTAGTAACCAGATGGTTCTGGAACTACTTTGTTTTTTTTATTCATCAAAAGCACTACTTTCTTCTATTATAGGCTTCGCTAAAAGTTCTACCCTCCAACTGTTTATCTAATGTTAAAGGTTCACGGCAATACATGCAGATATCAACCTTTCCTAACATCTTAGTTACCTTGTTACAATTAGGACAAGTAATTTGAACAGCTTTGGTCGATAAAAGCCCAATCCAAAAATAAATCAGCACACTCACAATAATAGCAAAAACACCAGTTATCAAAAACACTGAGGCAATGATGAGATTATCTTTAAAATAAATACCACCATACATCACAATAAAACCAGCAAAAATAAGAAACAAAGCAAATGAGCGAATCTTATTAATCTTACTTGAATACATAACTACCCCACCTTTAGACAGAATATATCACAATTTTATAAAGCAAACGAAAAAAATGCTTGACCTTCTTTTTAAATGATGATATATTAATTAACGTTGTTTCAAACATTGAAAAAACACCTACATAAAAAGCCGAAACAAGAAACAAAAAACTTTTTTAAAAAAGTGTTGACAAGTAAATAATGATTTGATATCATGTATAAGCTGTCGTTTTGAAGCGAAGCAACATTAAGAACAAAATGCTCTTTGAAAACTAAACAAAACGAAACGCCAAGCAAGAGATGGAAACATCTCAACAAAGAAACAAAAGTAAATTTGAGCAATCAAATGATCTATAAGAACACTAAGGTGT
>JAVBKE010000090.1:0-13831 GCA_031554185.1 Caryophanales bacterium | reverse complement strand
TCCGTGCTTTGGTTGTGGTGTGTATTTTTCATAGAGTTCATCTGCCCTTGCACGATACATCGTATCTGTTTCATCGTAAGGCACTACATAAGCTGTGCTAACTTGCTCTACTTTTTCGATTGATTCTTTCAGTAAGCTTTTAAATCCCGGAAACAAATTATCACGAATCTCGTGCATCAATCGATAATTTTCTTCTTGATTCTCTTTTTCTTCTTCATCATCGAGAATGTCAAACTGAAAATGATCTCGTCCTAATTCCTTATTCATTTCGTAAATAAGGCTTCGGACCGAACTCACTATTTGTTTCGAGTTTCTTTCGATGTCATGGCGGTTCACTCGACTAACATCGGCGCCGTATAAGCCTCCGATTGTCATCGTCATCTCTTCTTTGTAATCATAGAAGATATCGTAGAGATCTGCAACCTCTTCTTTTTGTACTTCGATTGCCTTCTTTAGTACTTCATAGTCACTTAGCAACTTGGCTACTGCTTTCCCTTCGTTAACTTCTAACAGACCACGAATACGTAACATAGCATCCTCGATCTGTTCGATTGCCGCTAAATAGTTCCCAAGTTTAGTAGCAACATCTTCTAAAATATCATAATCAAGAACAATTGTTCTGACCATTCCTAACACCTCACTTTAGCGGAAACGGTAATATTCTAGCTCAGACTCTAATTTATTTAGTATCGAAACAATCTCTGCTACCTCTTCCTCCATTTCAGCTCTTGCATGTACGTTGGCAAAATCCATTTCGTTTAAATTCTCTTTTACTGAACTTCGCGTGTCCTGAATTTGTTCGAAGTACTTACCAAGCTTCTTTTGACAAAATTCATATGTATATTGTTTTCTCATCGATCAGTCATCCTCCCGGTTTCACCATTGCGCTATCAAGCAATATTAGCTCGTCAAGCACTTGATTTAGGCTTCTGTGAAACGTTTTCAAATCATTGATTAGCTCAGGTGCTTTCGTATCTTCCATCGTGTTTAATGTATCATCAATTGCACGGACAAATTCTGATTCTGAAGACGATAGAAGCTCACGAATTTCACCAATATACCCCTCAGCAAAGGGCTCAAACTGGTTAATGCCATCTTGTAATAGGCATCCCGCGTTTCTGAGTGCTTCTGGGTCAATTAGAATCTTTTCAGATGTAGTCATTTCCATCCCCCTTTCCAATCTATTGCATATTTTATACTTTCATATACTATTAGAGCATATAATACAATTTGTTACAATAAATTTCTTGAAATATTCACAATAATTTCTTAAAAGCCATTATGATATTCGATAAAATGATTTTCATTGTGAATGAATTTAGGAAATTATTTAAGTTGCGTACAATACACGCCGGCTCAAAATTCATTATTATCGACTCAATGAAATATCACAGTGTAGCCGCAAACAATACGGATTAATCGGTTTATTCAGTTGAATCATTTGATGAAGAGTTCTGGCACGCCCTTAAATGCGAGATGTATTATTCAAGTGAATTTGATGCTTTAAATTGCTTTCAATACTTTAGAAAAGGCTATTGGGAGTAAATCCATTTGTATAACTATGAAAGGTTGCAGGCAAAGCTAAACAACCATACTCCGGTAGAATTTCGGAATATGGCCGTATAATTTTTATTATTTCCCCTGTCTGACTGGGGAGCATATCATTCTTTTGTCACATCATTCTGTTTTCCTGCTACCACTGTTGCTGCTTCGCTAACTACTTTTTTATCATCCTCAAGAACTTTCTCAGCACTTATAATTTCGGTATCATTTTTCAGTGCATATCGTTCAGGATTCTTCTTTTTACGAAAGTGATGGATGATAAAAGTAACGACAAAGGTCCCAACAATTAGTGCAAAGAACATCGCTTGCGGAATGTGATGTCCGTAAGCACCTGCAATCATTTTCACACCAATAATCGAAATGAGTGCAAACGCGGCTGCTTCTAGTTCAGGTACCCTCTCGATAAACCGTAGGAATAACGTAGCAACACCACGCATCATCAGAATCCCCAGCATACCCCCAATCAGTAGAATCCACATGTTCTGTGAAATCCCGAAGGCAGCGATGATACTGTCAATACTAAAAGCAATATCCATTAATTGAAGGGAAATCACTGTAGCCCAAAAACTTTTGGGTGGTTTCGCAACAACGCTTTCATCAACACCCCGATAACTTTTATAAAAATGGGCGACTGCAAGGTAGATGAGGTAAAGCCCTCCAAGCACTTGTACCCAGCGTAATTCAACAAGGAAAACACCTATCCCAATGGCAATAAATCGGAAGATATACGCTCCAACAAGGCCATACATTAACGCCTTTCGTCTTTCTACCGGCGGTAAATGCTTGACCATTACTGCCAAAACGATTGCGTTATCTGCGGATAAAAGTCCTTCTAGAATAATTAACGTAAAAATAATTCCCGCACTTTCAGGACTAAATACAGCCTCCTTGAAGGCATCCCAAGTGAAAATCTCGGCATAACTATTAATTAAAGTTTCAAACATCAACAACATCCCTTTTATCTAATACTCTTTTGACGTTAACAAGTGTACCAGCTTTACAAAGGCTTGTGAAGTACAGAAAGCAAATTAAATTGAGGACTTTTCTGTTTTCTAAAGTCTTATATAGGGAAAACCACTGATTTAGGAAGAGATTTTTTTCCTTAGTGTTTTGCACATTTCGGCAGAGCCGTCAATATCAATACGGCAGAAATAACATGCGGTCAATTCCGCCAATAGATTCTATCTACATCATGCTTATTTCAAGCGGTTTCATTCACTCGGTTTACTGATTGCTAAAAAAATATTTTTTCTAACGAAAATCATCTAAGCTTTTAAATTGATACCCCTGTTTTTTCAAATCAGTGATCACATCTCCTAACGCCTCTGCGTTGTCGGATGAAACAGAGTGAAGTAAAATGATTGCCCCAGGATGAATTTGCTTCATTATATTATCATAAGCATACTGCTTTCCATGCTGATTATTTGTCTCCCAATCAACATAAGCCACTGACCAAAACACGTTTTTGTAGCCAAGTTGATGTGTATAAGCCAAGCTATTCTCACTAAAAGTTCCTCTAGGTGTGCGTAGATATTTCATTTCTTTCTGTCCAGTGATTTCAAATGTCTTCAACTTAACTCGATCAAGCTCTTCTTTCATTTTTTCATCTGAAATCGCTGAGAAATCAGGGTGGCTCCAAGAATGATTGCCAACAATATGCCCTTCTTTCACCATACGCTTAGTTAAGTCAGGTGCACTCTCCAAATAATGACCAGTCACAAAGAATGTCGCGGGCACATGATGCTTCTTCAAGGTGTCTAATACTTGACCAGTGTAGCCATTTTCATAGCCATTATCAAATGTTAAATAAAGCGTCTTCTTGGTTGAATCTCCGCGATAAACCCCCACATATTTCTGTAGCATCTGACTTATTGCTGTCCCTGCCTCTGCCTGCACGCCATCATGCCCTCTTTTAAATCCCCAAGCCAGACGATCAGTTGACGGTTCTGCATGTACAACACTCATTCCTGATAGTAAAAATAAAAATAATACAACCACTACAATTCGTTTCATTTTTATAATCCTCTTTTGTTTGACTTGTTCCATGAAAACAACTATTTTCCTGTAGCTAGTCTCTGCAAATCCAGCTAAATAACACTGATAAAAATCTGGAAACAAGCTTTTATCCACAAAATAAGACGAAAGCCGCTAGTGATTATGAAAAATTTCACAGTAAAAATTCTTTGCAATTTATTACTAATCCTGTATAATTGTTAACTTAGTTAACTAATTAACAGGGGGAGATTATTTGGAAACCGCACAACCAAATCAACATAAGAAATTGTTACTTACCGGGCTTATAATCGCCCTATTCTTCGCAGCACTAGATGGAACGATTGTAGCAACTGCATTACCAAAAATCGTGGCAGATTTAAACGGTTTTGACAAAATGGTTTGGTTGACTACTGCTTATTTACTGACATCAACATCTGTAGTACCGATAGCAGGTAAATTATCAGATATCTTCGGAAGAAGAGTCATTTATATCATTGGACTTTCTACCTTTATTATTGGATCAGCTCTTTGCGGGCAAGCAGAAACAATGAATGAATTGATTCTTTTCCGCGCCATTCAAGGGCTTGGTGGTGGTATCATGATGCCACTTGCAATGATTGTTATTGGCGATATCTTCACTGGAAGACAACGTGCCAAGTTCCAAGGCGCCTTCGGAGCTGTTTATGCATTGGCATCCATTGTCGGTCCTTGGATTGGTGGTATTATCGTTGATAATGTCAGCTGGAGATGGATATTCTACATTAACTTACCAGTTGGCATCTTAGCGATTGTCTTTATTTCACTTGGTCTCAGAGGTAAACATGTCAAAAAACAAGTTTCAATTGACTACTTAGGGATGGCAACGATGCTTCTAGGTGTCGTCAGTGCTCTCTTAGCCTTATCTCTTGGTGGCAACAGCTACGATTGGGGTTCGTGGCAAATCATTGGCCTCATCATACTGGCTATTGTCGGTATTGTCTCATTTGTATTTGTTGAAAGGAAAGCGAAGGAACCTATTCTTCCGGTACAATTCTTCAAACAAAGAACATTTGTCGCAGTCAACTTCATTGGATTCTTTATGATGATTGGGATGATTGGTACAACAACTTTTATTCCGTTCTTCATGCAAGGCATCATCGGTATGAGTGCTTCAGACTCAGGTACAATGATGGCACCAATGATGTTAGGGATGGTCATCTCATCATTCCTTGGGGGCAGAATTGTTTATAAAGTTGGCTTCAAGCGCCTATTCCTAACAGGTATGACGATTTCAGCTACCGGAATTTTTGCATTAACTACATTGACAGAATCAACGACTAAATTAGTCGCATTCTCATTCATGGCCATTATCGGTTTCGGTATGGGTTTTGTTATGCCAACGTTAACGTTAACATTGCAAGAAACATTTCCAAGAAAAGATCTTGGCGTTGTCACATCGTCAACCATGTTCTTCCGCTCAATCGGCGCAACTTTCGGGGTAACCTTACTAGGTGTATTGATGAACTGGAAATCAGAACAGTTGTTAAATGATAATTTAGTACCCGTTTTGGACAAAATACCTACAGACCAATTACCTGCTGAGGGGCAACAAATGTTGCAATCAGTTTACCATCTGATTGATACGGATCCTCAGAATATATTCAGAGTCCTACTCAGTCCAGATACCTTAAAACAAGTGCCTGAACAAATCCAACAATCAGTTGTTCCAATTGTTCAGTCCGCGATGCTGGATTCACTGACCTTTGTCTTTACAATTGCTTTTGGCTTTGCTGTACTTGGCATTGTATCAGCAATCTTTTTGCCAAAAATTAAGATGGGACAAAAGGAAGAAATCAATCCATCTGATGATCATAAACCAATGCCAAAACAGTAAATGCTAGCATCTCTAAGTCCTCAAGAAATGTGAGTGGCTTGACTTTCTGATAGTAGAGAAAGTAACTTTATTTGAACTGTTCTGACACGCGCCCTACAGGTCAGTCCATTGCACGAATTAAAGTATTACGGGGTTACCAGCCAAATCAAGATTTGAAATGACCCAGAGAGCTGAACCGGGGATAATCATATTTACTTTTATCATTTAACGCATATAAAAAAGTAGGATATTGGGATTAAAAAATCACTGTTATCCTACTTTTCTTTTTGCTTTTCATTCAAAAATGGCTTAGCTGCCAACATATGCAGTTACCTTTCCGCACCTATACGCCTAAATAATCGCTTTTGTAGCTTTCCAGCGGGTTTTAAGAAGAATTGAATACAAGGGCCAATTGTTATTGTAATCGCTAGTGTTCCAAACCAAATTGGACCACCAATCAGTAGCGCCAACAATAAAGCAGTTGCCTCGACAATCGTTTTTGAAAATCCAAAGGATCGATGGAACTTCGTTCCAAGTGCGATCGTAAACAGATCAATTGGTGTTATCACTAGGTTTGGCGTTAAATATACAGCCGCACCAAACGCAATCACAATTGTTCCAACTGTCATAAAGACAATCTCGATATAGATTGTAGCTGGCTCATATGGTGTTAATAGAGCAATCCACATGTCAACCGCCTGTCCCAAAATAAACACCGGAATCGCTGCTTGTATCTTCGGCAGTTGCCTCTCAAGCAGAGCAGTGAGTACCACTAAGACCACACCAACTACAAATACCCATAATCCGACTGAGCCACCAAACTTTTCACTGAGACCATACTGTAGCGCATCGAAAGCGCTTGTTCCTAAATCTTTCGATTCAAGCGTAAGCGCAATCCCTAGACCAAGGATAAAAAGACCGATAATAAAAAAACTAAGACGCACAAATCCTTGTTTATAATTTACTTTCGACAATGATATTCCTCATAAAAGAATTGAAAAACATTTCAATGCTTTCTCTCTCGTTTTATTAGGTGCCTTCAAATCTTATTCCTACCCATCGACGAGTTGACTATTCCAGCACCCCATTTTTTACAATAACCTGTCGTCTACAACTAGTTGATTGACTATATTAAGAAAAATCCGATTGCCATAATCGTATAAGCCCCAAGGAGGGATATTCCTTCAAACCAGGTCGTCTCACCATCATCACAGATGGCATTGATTAAGAACACCGAGACGGCCATCGCCACTAGCTCTGGGAGCGTAAATACCAACGGCATCTGTGTTTCAAACATCAATGAAATCAGTACAAGCGCTGGAGCAACAAACATGGCAATTTGAAGTGTTGATCCAACAGCAATCTCGACTGCAATATCCATTTGGTTTTTCATAGCGAACATAATTGCAGATGCGTGCTCAGCTGCATTACCAACAATTGCGACAATAATGATACCAATGAATAATTCAGACCAACCAAATCTTTCTCCAACTGCTTCAAAAGTATGGACAAGGTTTTCAGATACGTAGGCTACAGCTAGTGTCGCAACTCCTAGAATCGCCATCGCCTTCCCTTTAGTCCATTCTGGTTGTTCATCTTGATGCGCAATTGCTTCTTCTGATTTATAGACACCGCGATGCGTCACTAACTTAAAGAATAACGCCAGTAGATAAAGTGCAATCAATACGACTGAAATACCAACACTTAATGCCATCTGATCATGCGAGTTCATCTCCTGCGTGAACACTTCTGGAATAACAAAAGCGACAAATACTGCGAAAATCAACAATACAGAGTTATGTCTGGCATCATGAATATTGAATTTCTGACGCTTATGCTTGACCCCGCCTACAAAAAAGGAAAGCCCTGCAACAAGCAAAAGGTTGCCTATTACCGAACCAGTCAGTGAAGCCAAAACAACCCCGATCAATCCTGCTTTTAGAGAGAAAATCGAAATAATTAATTCTACTGCATTCCCGAAGGTTGCGTTCAATAACCCACCAATCCGAGGACCTGAGACAATCGCTAAACTTTCTGTTGCTCGTCCCATGAAACTAGCTAGTGCTACGATTGTTAGGCAATAAACACCAAACATAATGACTTCTGACCAATGCATCATCGAACCAATAACAGATAATGGCATGCCAACAGCCAGCATTCCCATAAAAATTTTATTTAACATGTAAGACAATTCCTTTCTCTAAAAAATAAATCTCTTTGTAATTTTACCACTACTTCAATGTTTATCAACCTTCGTTCCAAAACAAAACACCGGTGATTTATCCTTATTATTTAGTATGGACGACATCTACATACCGCAATCAAGTAGGACGATCACCATATTGCCTAGTGACCGCCCTACGGTTATCTGTATTCTTCCTTTGTTCATTAAAGTTTCGGCTCTACGGAGCTCTCCAATCTATTTTCCTCCCGTACCTGCCGTTCTTCAACCAGAAAGGCATTCAATTCACCACCAATGATAATGAATATACCCGTTATATAGAACCAAAGAATCAAAATAATGATTCCCCCGATACTGCCATAAGCTGCAGCGTAATTCCCGAAATTGTCGACGTAGAATGCAAATAATAAGGAACTAAGAATCCAACCAATACTTGTAAAAATCGCACCTGGAATAGCATCTCTAATGCGAATATGTAGGTTCGGACCAAACCAGTACAGGACAGTAAAAACCAAAATCAGGATGATTAAGCTTAGCGCCCATCGAAGTAGCTTCCATACCATCGGGAAGTCTCCTTCATAGCCTAGTAGGTGAAAAATCCAGTGACCCAATTGGTTCCCGAATACGGGCAGAACAAGTGTCATCACTAATGCGCCCAACAACCCTATTGTTAATCCCATTGAATAAATACGTTGCACAAGATAAAATCTTTTTTTCTCAACATGATAAGCACTATTTAATGCTACTACAATCGAATTAACACCACTTGAGGCAGACCAAAGCGCTGCCACAACCCCGAAAGATAGTAGTCCAATACTAGGACGAGCTACAACTTCAGAGACGATCGTCTGAATCATATTGACTGCATCTGTGGGTGCAATGTTCTCAATCAGGCTCATAAATTGTTCCTCTTCAATTGGCAAGAAGGGAATCAATGTCACAAAAAAGATGATCATCGGAAATAATGCAAGTAAAAAGTAATAGGCAATCTGTGCGCCAAGTCCGAAAATATCATCCTTCACTACCTTATCGCCAAATCTCCATAGGAAGAAAAATGCTTTTTTCATAAGATACAGCCTTTCAATTTTTTAAAGTACGTTTGTCATTGTCTTATAGTTCTACCTTACTCT
The DNA here is from genome assembly GCA_031554185.1 of Caryophanales bacterium. Classification (GTDB taxonomy): domain Bacteria; phylum Bacillota; class Bacilli; order JARBTR01; family JARBTR01; genus JAVBKE01. Next base: position 5,109 of record JAVBKE010000090.1, on the reverse strand, counting down.
GTTCCATTGTCTGGTACAGGTAGTCAGCATGAATCTAACAAGTGTTATTTTACCATAACCATGCCATTCTATAACCAGCTTCAATTAATTTTTTTTGCAGGTCTCTATTTAATCGGCCTCAGCAGTGCAAAAAGGTCTTCCTCAAGTCTTGCGTGCGCACTGACTTCTTGGTTCATTGCTTGTCTAACACCTTCATTGAAATAGTGTGTTGCTACTTCATCATCGATAAACTCAAGCACGGTTGCTGCTGCGATCTCCCCAATTTCTTGATCGAATTCTTCAAGAAAAAGGCGTTGTATTGAGGCGATTAACAGACGCTTATCCTCTTGCTTCCATTGAATCAACATTTTAAATCCTCCTAAAAAAAATTTGCGTTTTTAGATTGTGAACAAAAATAAGTTATGTTATCGTTAACCTTAAAAATAGATGTTTTAAACATTGAGGTGAGGGCCCATGACGAATTCAATTCAAATCCAGTCAGTACACTTGTACACCTATACCATGCAACTCATTTCACCTTTTACAACAAGCCATACCACCATTCAAAATCGGAATCTGACATTCATCAAGGTAACCGATCATGATGGCGTCAGTGGCTGGGGCGAATGCGTGGCCTTTGATACACCGTGGTACACGGAAGAAACACAAACAACCTGTTATCATATGATGAAAGATTTTCTAATCCCCATCTTGCTAGAAAACAGCTTTGCAAGCCCGAGTGAAGTCGCTCATCACTTTCGAACAATTCGTAAAAACCCGATGGCAAAAGCAGGACTTGAAGCTGCTGTCTGGGATCTATATGCTAAACGACTTGGCAAACCGCTTGCTTCTATTATTGGCGGCGTACGCTCACAAATTGATGCTGGCGTTAGCATCGGTATTCAGGCCTCAGAAATAGCCTTATTAAAATCAATTGATACAGCTGTTACAGCAGGTTACCAACGTGTGAAGTTGAAAATAAACCGAGATTTCCCGCTCGCTATTTTTGATAACATTCGTTCTGTCCACCCTATGTTGCCACTTATCGTAGATGCAAACGCAGCTTTTACAATGGATGATATCGACTATCTGCAAGCACTAGCAAGTTACAATTTTTTAATGATCGAACAACCACTTGCAACGGATAGTCTTGTTGACTACGCAAGGTTACAATCCAGGCTCACAACACCAATTTGCCTGGATGAAACAATTCAGTCTGCTACTGATGCAATCAATGCCCTCAGCATGGGCGCTTGTCGGGTCATCAATATCAAACCAGCCCGTGTTGGTGGACTGAGTGAAGCGATTGAGATCCATGATTATTGCGAGAAGCAACGGGTACCAGTTTGGTGCGGTGGCATGCTTGAATCTGGCATTAGCCGCGCATTGAACATTGCACTCGCTAGCTTGCCAAACTTTACAATTCCAGGTGATATATCAAGTTCATCGCGCTACTGGCATGCTGATGTCACATTCCCACCCGTTGAGGTTTTACATGGACAAATTCAGGTCCCACTTGACCAAGCTGGACTAGGATACGATATTGATACAGAGCAAATCAGAAAAAATGCTATTTCGATCGAAAAATTTTCTCATCATCAAAAAATGGTCCGAAATTAAAAGTCTGAACAAGGAAGATAAATACATGCCTTCACTTGTTCAGATTGCCTCATTTAGTATGTACACCCTTACCAGTTAAGAACATTTGAGATTATTTACTCAGGAAGCGCAAACACATCCACTTTATTATTTAAAATATTTGTTACATATAGCTCTCCACCATCAATACAAAGCCCATTTGGGTTACCTAAATCAATGTCTTCATCTTCATTAGATAATGTTGAGATTCGGTCCCCGTCTTGATTAAAACATTCCACCGTATTATTTTGTCGATCCACTACATATAAGTTGCCGTTTTGATCAACTGCAAGTCCGCGAATATTTATGCGTGAATCTTCTGATGAAAAGTTCGTAATCGTTGATACATAGTCGCCGTCCAGCGTCAGTTTCAACACACGTGCATTTCCGGTGTCACTGAGATAGATATACTGATCATCGGCTGTAATCGCCTGCAGAATCGACAGCTCTTTTCCATCATAAGTGCCCTCAATTGTCTGAAGCAATTCTCCGTCCAATGAAAACACATATGCCTTTGACGTTGTCACATCTGTCACATATAATTTTTCATCAATAATCCGAATCGCGCCCGGCGAATCTAAGGTAACGTCTTCTGTAATGAAACTACCTAGAAATTCTCCATCTTGCGTATATTTAAGAATTTCTCCTCTATTGAGATCTGTAATGTAGAGAACCCCCTCTTCATCAGCAGCGATTCCGTAAGGATAGCTGAAAAATGGAACGTCATTTTTTTCACCAATTGTATCAGCATACTCTCCGTTTTCATCAAATACTCTTACCACTTGATTCTTAGAGTCAGTGACATAAGCATTGCCATCAACGATGGCAACATCAAATGGTTGATTCATTGCATCTTGACCAGTCGACACAAGACTACTTTCATAAGTTGGTGGATCTTCAAATAAAGCAGCGATCGTGTTTCCTTTAGAAAACCACACTGTTAAAAGGATTCCTACAGTCACGAGCAGGATAAAAACAGTCACAACCCAGAACCATGGATTTTTAAAAAGATTCTTCTTGCTGCTTTCATCTGATGTTCGAAACTCTTCTATTTCTGCCGAATCGATCTCTTCAGGCTTAGTCGCAGGTGGTGCTAAAGGCGCTTCCATTTGTGCAGTCAATAATGATTTATTTTCTAGCTTCTCAAGTAATGCATCTAGTTCATTAAGGTTCTTCTCGGCTTCAAGCCTTTTCGTTGTAACACCACTGGGCACTAGCGGTTCTAGGTAATCGTCTACATCTACATTTAATTCACTACTGGAAGTTTCTCGAATCGGCACTATAATTTTACTTGGTTCTACGAATGGCTTCGCTGGTTCTGACGTTTGGAATTCTGCCCCTTTAACCAATCTTCTACGCTTTTTCTTTTTTGTCTCAGCAATATGAGGTTGATCGAAGCGTGCTTGTGCTTTTTTACGCGACTCGACTGCTGGATCTTTTACCACAGGAATTGCGGGTGTTGGATCTGATGACTTTGCTATTTTTTCTATGTCTTCATGAGTTTCTATCAGTGCTTTATCAGTAGTCTCCAGCATCAGTTCCTCTATATCTGCTGAACCTGGCTCTGCAATACTTTCACTCACATTGATGCCAGGGACGATTTCCTGCATTCGAAGTCGTGTTGACAATGATAATCTTGTCGATAGCTCTTCAGAATCTAAATGCTCACTGACAGCGACTCGTTCACGATCTTCAATTTCCTTCAGCAATTCCTTTACATGATCCAATGGATTCTCGTCATCACTAAAAAAAACCGGATCAGGAACAGCCGGTTTCTCCACTGGACCAATAGCTTCATCTATTTCTTTTTTAATATCTTCAAAGTCTTTAAAAATCCTGTTGTACCTTGCCAAAATTGATTCACCTACCGCTAGTTTAAAACTCTTTTTTGACATTGTACCATTTTATCAGCTCATCATAAATAAGAATTCTGAAATTCCGTCAATAATCGCCTACTAATTTCACCATTTTCCATGTGTAGGGAATATTTAAAGCCAGCCACCTCAGAGACGGGAGGCTATTATTCTTCACATTAACCATTACAAAGATGTTCTGCTCGTTACACGTTTAAGCTCTTTTCAAATAATTAAAGCGGATGGTTATTGCCGTTCCCGAACGATTCCTTGGCATTGCCAAATGCACCTACTTGTTGTTTCTCCCCTCATAAAATGGTACTATTAATAGATTAATGACTTAGGATATGTCTGAAAAAATAAATCCAGACAGTCTAACAAAAACAGGAGTGAAGAATCCACATGGGCGTTTTAGATTTAATTTGGGACACAAACAAGCATGCACTGAAGCGATTAACTAAAATAGCAGATCAAATAGAGGCTCTGGCCGATGAAATGGCAGCAAAGTCTGATGAAGAACTTAAAGGTATGACTGACATCTTTAAAGAACGATTTCAGAATGGTGAGGAGCTAGACGACCTATTGGTTGAGGCCTATGCCGTTGTCCGAGAAGGTGCACGTCGTGCCCTTGGCTTATACCCATTTCATGTACAGCTAATGGGAGCCATTGCGCTTCATGATGGTGATATTTCTGAGATGAGAACGGGTGAAGGTAAAACGCTAACATCTACACTTCCTGTCTATTTAAACGCGATTACAGGTAAAGGGGTTCATGTTGTCACGGTCAATGAATATTTGGTTCAACGGGACGCAAGCGAAATGGGAAAATTGTATGAATTCTTAGGACTGACTGTTGGACTCAATTTGAATTCAATGAGTCAGCCAGAAAAGCAAGCTGCGTATGCTTGTGATATTACATACAGCACGAATAATGAGCTTGGCTTTGATTACCTACGCGATAACATGGTGCTTTACCAGACTCAAAAAGTGCAACGGCCACTGTATTACGCCATCATTGATGAGGTTGACTCAATTTTAATTGATGAATCTCGAACACCACTGATTATTTCTGGTAATGCTGAGAAATCAACACAACTTTATATGCAAGCGAACGGTTTCGTTCGTACGCTTGAAAAAGAGATTGATTTTACATTTGATATCAAATCAAAAAGTGTTCAACTAACTGAAGAGGGAATGAGTAAAGCAGAGCGTGCCTTTGGCATTGATAACTTGTTTGACATGCAGAATGTAACACTAAACCACCATATTAACCAAGCACTACATGCCAATATTAGTATGCATAAAGATATTGATTACGTTGTCAATGAAGGTGAAATTGTCATCGTTGACTCATTCACAGGTCGTTTAATGCATGGTCGTCGTTATAGTGAAGGGCTGCACCAAGCGATTGAAGCTAAAGAAGGCCTTGATGTTCAAAATGAGTCCATGACCCTTGCGACAATTACATTCCAGAACTACTTCCGGATGTACCGAAAATTGGCTGGAATGACGGGTACTGCGAAGACTGAGGAAGAAGAGTTCCGCAACATCTACAACATGACAGTTATTGTCATTCCTACAAATGTTGAAGTTTGCCGGGTTGACCAACCTGATTTAATTTACGCAACATTAGAATCAA
>JAVBKE010000100.1:0-4783 GCA_031554185.1 Caryophanales bacterium | reverse complement strand
GGGCAGGCGTAACCCGACCGGACTGGCGGCGAAGGTGCTGGCGACCATACAGGCCAACCCTAAATTCTTTCAGGAGCTTGCCTCACATTAAGGCTTTATGACGGAAGGATTCGACAGAAGCCGCCGTTCGCGTGTAACTTTAACGGCAGAAAAAACAAAGCCCCGATAATCATGATTTCAACTTGGCGGAAGAGACATGATCAATCAGGGCTAGGCATGAAACCTAAGAAGGATATTAGCACATGCACAGTGCAAGACAACAGCCCGCCATAAGCGCTGGCGAGATTGGCTAACCCAGCTCTCGACCTGTTCAACGACCGCTTACCTAACAAGCCGTACTTTTCGGACGATCTGCACTTTGGTGTACGCATCGCGGGAAAAGAGCGCGCGATTCTGGCGAAATACATCCAGTTCAACCAGCCTCACGCCATGTTCTGGCTCGGTTTTGACGTAGACCGCCTCGGTGCAGCCATCGACTGGAGCGATCGCAATGCGCCCGCGCCCACTCTGACCATCACCAATCCCGAAAACGGACACGCTCACCTGCTTTATGCCCTGAAAACCTCGATACGCACCGCACCTGACGGAAAAATGAAGCCGCTGAAGTACGCTGCTGCCGTAGAGAACGCGCTACGTAAAAAACTGGACGCTGACGTGGGGTATTCGGGGTTAATTTGCAAGAATCCGAACCACGGGTACTGGAAAATTGCCGTCTGGCAGCCGGAGCTCTATACGCTGGACTGGCTGGCTGACTCGCTAGACCTGAACGCTGCGAATGATAAAGAAATCGTCGCAGACTATGGCTTAGGCCGTAACTGCACTCTGTTCGACAAAACCCGCAAGTGGGCATACCGCGCCATCCGTCAGGGCTGGCCTGAGTACGACCAGTGGCTTCAAGCCTGCTGCGAACGCGCAAGTGCCTACAACCTGCTATTTGCAGCGCCTCTGGATGATAATGAAGTGAGGGGGATCGCTAGAAGCATTGCTAAATGGGCGTTGAGCAACCTGAATCAGTCGTCTTTTCAGGAGTATGTATCCAGAACTCATACTCCTGAAATTCAAGCGACTCGCGGCAGGATTGGCGGTAAAAAAAGCAGAGGCGGAGGGCGACCTAAACAGTTAGATGAACCATGGATAGGGATAGGATGTAGCCGTAGCACTTGGTATCGTAAGCTAAAAAACAGTTAGAGTGAACGTCTATACTGTTCCACTTCGTTTCTTATAATCCCTATCTCATTTAGGTACTTAGCTTCCTTTATCCAGCTTGATACCGTACTTTGTGAAACATTGAATATGTTTGCTATATGAGTTTGCGTGATGCCATCTTCAAACATCACCAATACTTTGGCCTTTAACTGCATGTCTGTCATGCCATGCTTTTCCAAATAACCCATTTTCTCTCCAAATTAAAGACATAACGAAGCGCTGATATCTAATGATAACAGCGCTTCGTTATGTCTCTATACGATCATTAGGTGAGGGCTATTTCTCCATACAACCAGAGTACTGCATTTGTGCACTGGTTGGTGTTTTTATGAACAGGTACATACGTTCTTTAAACTCTGATATTTCAACACTCAAACCATTTTGCATTGCAGATTGAAAGCCACTGCTAAGGTGGTTATGAATCTGCATGATGTCTGGATGTCTTGTATCACTGACTATACGGTACTGCCGCTGAGATACGTTCGATGCAGAGTTCTGCAGTGATGTATCTAGATAGAGATTTGGATAACCATTCTCGTTATCCCTAATCGCTAAGCTGTAACCAAGAACTTTATATTTAGCCATTTCATTCTCGCTTGCGTCTGTTTTGTAGGGTAAGTATCGGATTATCCGATAATTCGATACTTACCCTACAGATATACCCACCGCTCGTCAATATTATGGGCGTGAGACAAAACAAGCCTATATCAGATAACAGCCTCTTTAGCCGGGTTTGTTATCTTGCAGCCAGCACAGAATCTGACATACTTAACTGTACTTTAAGCCAGTACACACAGCGTCCCCTCTACGAGGTGCCGTCTGTGACTGGTTCAGGGGGCTCGCCGCCCCCCGAAACCCCGGGCATCCACCGCGAAACTTTCGCACTTTGGGTGCGAATATTTCTCAGCGGAGTGAGAATGGAAAAGCGCACGAGAGAGATCAAAATCCGCCTGACCGACTCAGAGCATCAGCGTCTGATAGACCGGTGTGACCGAACCCATCTGGCCGAATGGCTGCGTCAGCTCGGTCTGGGAGAACACACCGCCAGAAAGCGCCGTCTGCCTGACGTTGCGCCCGAACTGCTGCGACAGGTCAGCGGGATAGGCAATAACCTCAACCAGATCGCCCGCCGCCTTAACCAGATTGACGGTCTGAACCCCACGGAGCGGGTTTCCCTTCTGGCTGTGCTCAACAGCCTCGACCGCAATCTGGGTGAACTTCTGGAGCAGCACCGTGATCATTAAAATTCACTCCCGCGGTGCCGGTTCGGGCAGTGGCCCCGTCGATTACCTGCTGGGCAAAGATCGCCAGCGGGATGATGCCCGTGTGCTGCGGGGTGACGCCGAACGCACCCGCGAACTGATTGACGGCTGTGACTTTGCCCGCGCCTACACCTCCGGCGTGCTGTCCTTTCAGGAGGCCGACATTGCAGAGCCAGAAAAAGCACGGCTGATGGACGAATGGGAACAGACACTGATGACCGGTCTCGACAAAGACCAGTACGCCTGTCTGTGGGTTGAGCATCAGGACAAAGGCCGTCTTGAGCTGAACTTCGTGATCCCGAACATCGAATTGCAGAGCGGCAAACGGCTTCAACCCTATTTCGACCGCGCCGACCGTCCCAGGGTAAACGCCTGGCAGACGCTTACCAACGACCGGCTCGGACTGCGCGACCCCAATGACCCTGCCTATCGCCGCCCGTTGACGCAGGCCAGCGACCTGCCCCGCGACAAACAGCAGGCAGCGGAAAAGCTGACCACCGGCCTGATGAACCTGATGGCACAGGGCGTAATACGCAGCCGGCAGGACGTGGTGACTCAGCTCGAAAGCATTGGCCTGACCGTGGCGCGAGAAACCAAAAGCAGCATCAGTATTGCCGACCCGTCCCGCGGCAGAAACATCCGGCTGAAAGGAATGATTTATGAGCGAGATTTTAAATTTAGCGAAGGGCTTCGAGGAGAAATCGAAGCAGCAAGCGCAGGATACCGAGCAGAGCGTGAAGCGCGAGTTCGGGAGGCTGGAAACGTCTATCAGCGCGGAACTGCAATCAAGCTCGCAGAGCATCAGCAACGCTATCCGCGAGCAGAACGGCAGGCTGACGAGCATGATCAGAACCACGGTGACCACCGCGCTGATCTGGATAGTGGTCTGTGCCGCGCTCCTGATTGGCATCCTGAGCGGGATAATCTGGCTTCAGGGGCAGATCATCAGCTCACGCCTGAACGACATCGACGGCTACAGCCAGCAGCTGGCGAGCCTGAAAGCGAAAAGCGGCGCGGGGGTGACGATCTACAGCGACGACAGCCAGAAGAACGGCTATCTGGTGGTGCTGCCGCTGAAGGCGCACGGCGTGGAGAGCTACACCTCAACGGCGGGCAACACGGTGGTGAAGTACACCGCGAAGTAACCCCGACAGAACGCACAGAAACACCCCTGAACGATTTTGACCCACAGGACACAGAAAACCATGACCGAAATGGAAAAACAGCTTCTGAGCGCCTTAGAGAGTTTACAGGCCAGCTACGAGCAACAGCATCAGGCGTGGCAGGAAAGCTACAGCAGTTTGCAGCACATGTTCGAGACTACCTCACAGGCACTGAACCGCAGCGACAGGGCGTGTCAGCACTTGAGCAATCAGGTGAACAGCTTGCGCGGTCAGGTCGAGAGCTTGAGCAGCAATCTCAGCCGGTTAATGCGCTCGTAAAACAGCACGAACACCAGCTGAAACTGGAAAAGCAGCAGACCCGCTATCACGGCCCGACGCTTTAGCCTTGACGCGCTGTTCTTTTTGGATGGTTTTTCGAGGTAGTCTGATAAATAAAGAGTAAGAGGCAGATAGCTGCTTGCGTCCCGATGGCGATGTAGCCACCACCGACAGGAGAATGGCAATGGAAAAATTGACCTTCGAACTGCTCGGGGCAGAAGGAATCGTATTCGACATTGGCGAATATGTCCTCCTACACCTCGATAGCAAAATAGCCGTATTAGGCGTGCGTTCGTAACGTACTTTTCAGTGCCGGGTTAATCCCGGCCTGTGGCGCTTTAGCACCGCCGATGTTAGACGTATCACGTAGACAATATATTATCTTGGTGTACTATGTACTCTTTTGATGTAAAGGGAATGACACAGTGAGTCATGCGATAGAGTTTATCGAAACGCCTATGTTTACCCGTCAGATAAAGCAAATCGCCATGGACGATGAGCTCAAGGAGCTCCAGAAGACGCTGATTGAGTCACCGTATAAAGGCGATCTCATCAGGCAAACCGGCGGGCTGCGAAAAATAAGAATGGCGACCGGCAAACAGGGGAAAAGCGGCAGTGCACGGGTGATTTACTTTCTGGCCACCGAGGAAATTATCTATCTGGTGATGGCCTACCCGAAAAGCACCAAAGACAGCCTGACGGACGCTGAAAAAGCCGACCTGAAAAAGCTGACGAAACTACTGAAAGACGAGGTGTAGCATGAGTTTTTTTGACGAACTGAAAGCGTCACTCGAAGAAGCCGTCGAGATCAAAAACGGCGTTAAAGCGCCTGCCCGCGTCACGCGCTATGAACTGGCTGACGTGAAGGCACTC
>JAVBKE010000018.1:0-34659 GCA_031554185.1 Caryophanales bacterium | reverse complement strand
TCACGATGGGATTGTTCATTCAGAAATATAATTGATGTATCATCCCATAAAAGTCTGGAACAGGAGAAAAACATTCAAAGTAATAATGAGCGCTGCCACACCCCAACCAACAACCGTTGTCACACGGCGGTTCACCAAATTCCCCATAAGCTTACGATTGCTTGTAAACATCAAGAGCGGAATAAGCGCAAATGCGATCCCAAATGACAGAACTACCTGGCTCATAACAAGAGCGTAAGATGGATTGACACCAAGTGCAATGATCACGATTGGCGGTAACATTGTAATTGTCCGGCGCAGGTAAATCGGAATTTTGCGATCGATAAATCCCTGCATAATCACATCACCTGATAATGTCCCAACCGATGAACTTGATAAACCTGAAGCCAGTAAACTGACACCAAATAATATCGCAGAGAATGGCCCTACAAGATTACCAAGCTCTACAAAAGCCACATCCAAATCCATCACTTTCAAGCCATTTTCAAAAAATAACCCTGAAGCCATAATGAGCATACTGGCATTAATAGCACCCGCAATAAACATCGCAATCAAAATATCCACAAACTCAAACCGAAAAATTTTCAACCGATCTTGTTCTGTTTTCCCGACAACTCGTTTCTGCGTCAATGCGGAATGAAGATAAATCGCATGCGGCATCACCGTGGCTCCAAGAATCCCTGTTGCCAAAAGTACACTCTCAATGCCATCGAACTGTGGCACTAGAAAGCCATGAAGCACCTCACTACCATCTGGATTTGCGTAGAATAGCTGTACGATAAAGGAGAAAACAACGACAAAAAGTAATATTGAAATCCCAATTTCAAGTGCACGAAAACCTCGACGTTGCAATTCTAATATGGCAAATGATGCGGCAGCTGCGATTAATGCCGATGGAAATAACGGAATCCCAAACAGCAAATAAATTCCCAATGAAGCGCCAATAAACTCTGCAAGGTCAGTTGCCATGACCACTAACTCTGCCTGTATCCACAGCCCAATGGAGACTGGTTTAGGAAAACGTTCACGCGCGACCTCTGGTAAGTTCTTTCCGGTAGCAATCCCAAGCTTAGCCGACATAGATTGAATTAGAATTGCCATTAGATTAGATGCAAGCACCACCCATAGAAGCAAATAGCCATACCCAGATCCAGCTGCAATATTAGTCGCAAAGTTCCCAGGATCAATATAAGCTATCGCCGCGATAAAAGCTGGACCAAGAAAGGGCAATATTTTTTTTAAACCACGATTTCTTCCTCTTAACGAGTCATTTGCAGAACGCACGACCGCATTTTCAATCGGCTTTTCCGCTAATACTACTGCTTTACTCATTCTGTAGCCACCTCATTCCTTATTCGTCTGATAAAAATTTTCTCGATTGCTTTTAGATTGATCTGCACTTCCTTTTTCTCGTCCACATTCAATGTTAACGGCCCACCATAGGCTGCTTTTGCAATTAATCTCACCTGACACCCAATCCCAATCCCGATGTCTGTTAGGTAATCAAGCAATTCTTTTTCTTCGAGTACGCGGCTGATCTCAGCAGTCTCACCAATCTCAAGATCAAGCATTGTTTCCGTTGCATGAATTCTTGGCGCACCGTTTTCTCTCGGGATGATACTGCCATGGGGGCAAATTGTTGGATAGCCTAGATATTTTTCTAATGCTGACGCTAGTTTTCCAGAAGTAACATGCTCCAGTAACTCTGCTTCCTCGTGAACATCGCTCCAGGAATAATTCAAATGTTCAACAAGGAATACTTCCCAAAGGCAGTGTCTTTGAATTAATTGCTTTGCAAGTAATGAACCCTTTTCTGTCAGTTGCACGCCTTTATATGGCACATAACTTGTGATCCCATCTTTACTTAACTTTGCAAGCATTTCACTAACTGATGCAGCCGAAACAGTCAACTGCTCAGCAATAATTTTATTGGGGATCTGCTCTATTTCCCCGTTCAATTCAAAAATCAATTTGATGTAGTCTTCTTTATTTGGCGTCATATTTTTCTCCTGATTCACTCATTCTATAAATTTGAGATAGCTACCCTGATGTTATTTTTTAATTTCTAATAACTTATTGTATGCCTAAAGCATTATTTAGAGCATCCTTATTATAAATTCAGGCTAACCTAAATTTATAAACTTGTCAACTTTATAGACCTTCTAAAAAATAGGAATGATTGCTGATTCGTCCTTTAGTGTAAGACTGCTTCAACCTATATTTTTTTGTAACACTTTCAATTTTAACCTGCCATTAATAAATCAAAGTTAAAATCTTACTAAAGCTTACAAGCTAAAAAACTTAGGAGTGAATAAAATGAAATTCAATAAAATGCAAACCGGAGCTGTTGCGGCAGTAGTGGCGTTAACACTTGGTATTGGTGGATTTACTATTTCCAAAACGTATGCGGCAAACAATACAAGCCCATCAGCTCAAACCGTGTTAGATGACGATAGGGAAGTAAATGATGCTACGGAGCAAGCCAATTTAGAAGCAATAGCCAAAATCTCTTCTGATGAAGCAAAGACGATTGTGACAGATTCAAATCATGATTATACAGTGAACTACGCGGAGCTAGAAGAAGAGGATGGACAAGCTATTTATGCAGTGAAAACAGTTGATAAGGCTGGTACTTATTACGAAGTGAAAGTAGACGCCGTCAGTGGAAACATCATTAAAACAGAAAAAGATGACGATCAAGGACAAGAAGAGATTGACAGTGCCGACCAAGCAGCACAAGCAAAGATTACAACTGATGATGCCAAAACAGCTGTTATGAGCGCACATCCAGACTATACAATTAACCAAGTAGAGCTAGAAGATGAAGATGGACAAATCATCTACGCAGTGAAAGCAACCGATGCTAACAACCAGTTTTACGAAGTGGAGGTTGATGCTACAAACGGCACAATCCTTTCCACTGAAGCAGATTGATGCCAACGAGAAAAAATTGATGATGAGCAACTCTACTTGATCTAAGTTCTGACGGATCCACGCTGATCACACCCCCCTGTGCTCAGCATGCGGAGTCAGTATTAGACCAAATGATTTATCCACATGCACCTACACAAAGGTTAAGTCTCCTTGTTACTAACATGCAGCTGACATAGAGAATATTTGAAAACCCACTAATCAGTTCATATACTGATTAGTGGGTACATTTTAGTCTATATATTTTCAGCCCTATGCGAGATTAGCATTGAATTAACCTTATTTTTTCCAGCGGATTCCTATGTCAAAATAATCCTCGTTTTTTCAACATTCATTTTAATTTCTTGCCACTAAGGCCAAACATTTTTTATTCCCATCAATGATAAAAAATTGATTTCTAACTGTTTCTTCACCGAATTCTTCTTCGAGTAACAATCGCTAGTGTATCATTGCCAAAAGACCAATCACAAAACCAAATTTCATATTCAGGCTGGATAACCTGATTTAAAGTAATGATGGTCGTATCTCGATCAGCTTCTGCCCTATAGGTTATAACGATTTCAAATCTGCTTTTATTGGTAGCTTTTCTTCGCTCGCCTTTGAGCTTTGCGGTTTGAAGAACCGTTTCACAACTTTGAATGATATCCTCATCATATTCACTCACACCATACAACTGCCTGATCATGTCGCAATGGCATTAATGCAGCTCATTCTCTGATTTCAACAAGTTTTTGATGTTTTCCATTGATTTCTCCTTATCTTGTCACGTTAATTTCGCTTTCGATCATCCCCATCCAACAAGCATAGTCTATTGTTCCTGCGCTTGTTGGTGTGAATTCAACAAAATTATCACCGACACGGAGTTCCTTTTCGATACCGTACGCTGGGATCACCACTTTACTATTACAGCCAGTTAAATCCGACTGTGAATTGACTTTAAAATTAATTCGCACAGGCGTACCCTCTGCTACTTCAATGGTTGGATAACCACCTGTAGCAGTCACAACCGCTTCCACATCTTGTACATCCCCATTCATTGTAGCAACAACATCTGCATCTGGTCCTGCAGTCACAACAACAAGCAGTAATACAGCTAAAACGCCCACCAAGATACTAGCAAATATCAAAATCATCCGTTTACTCATTTTCTCCCCCTATAACTGAAATAGTAATCCCCACGCCTTACTCCACAACTGTGATTTCGTTATGAATCATTCCCATCCAGCAACTATATGAATAAGTACCTGCTTCTTCTGGTGTGAATGTAACAACATTATCGCCAACAGCTAAATTCTGTTCAATATCAAATGCTGGAATATTAATTGCACTATTGCAACCATTGAGGTTTTCTTCTGACACATTGAAATGGAGCTCAACTGGTTTTCCTTTCTGGACAACAACATCTTCATAGTCTTTTGGTTGTACTTCAATCTTAACTTCTTGGACTGCACTGTTTGGGTCGACAACTGTTAACTCACTGCCGCCTCCAAAACCGACATTAAATCCAGAAAGGGCAAAACCCCTTTGAAACATGAGGACGCCAAGTACAACGACAAGTACAGCACCAACTTGTTGCATTTTTTTACCCCACGACTGACTCATAAACCCACTTAGCGTTCCAAGCGTCATCATCAGCATTGAGGTCCCCAGTGCAAAGAAAAACATCGACAGTGCGCCTGTTAGCGGGTCACCAGTGCCAACAGCATAAATCTGCATCGCTTGCAGCGGTCCGCAAGGCATCAAGCCGTTAGCAAGTCCAACCCCGAGTGAACCAAACGGCTTATTGGAACTTGGCGAATGAAATACACCAGAAACCTTTGCATTAACGCTTGTTAAAAAAGGAACCCAACCAGTCATGCCTAGTCCTAGCAGAATCATAAATAGACCTGATAAAATGGCGACAATCCCCTTAGCTGCACCAGAAAAAGAAATCATAGAACCAAGTGCACCAGCTAGCGCACCAACTAGTGTATATGAAATGATACGCCCAATATTATAAAGTGCTGTTGCTCTGATACTTGACTTTGTATCTTGCTTGCTAATACTTTGCGAGATACAAAGTCCACCACACATCGCAATGCAATGAAATGATGTTAGAATTCCAGTTATGAATAAAATCCCATAACCAACTCGCGCATCAAATTGTGGAACAAAACTAAAGCCAAACTGACTACCGACAATTAAATAAACACTGATAAATACAAGCCCTACCACAGCAACCCAAATGCTAGTCGCATGGCTCTCCTTAGCAATATCATAATCTGCTTTTTGTAATCTAGCTTGTAGCTCTTTTTCATTAAAAACTGCTTCATCGACTATCAGTCGTAGATTATTATTAGCAAAAGAAGCCTTTGCGTCATCGACACCCGGCACAGACTGGGCTATTTTCGTTAAACGTTCTTCGCATTTCGTACAATGCATTCCTTTAATCGGAAGTTTGAAAGTTTTCACAAGAGAACCCACACTTTCTATCAACAAGTAAAACGATGTTCAGTATCAAATAAATTTGGAAGCTTTTACGCTCTGACAGAAGTACACAACTTCACTATAGCTACACTTTATTTATTTTTAGTAGGCCTAGTTGCTACTACAGCACCCGCCACTATTTCCTGAAGTGCTATAGAGAGATGGGTTATTAGCTATGTCATTTTGAATCTCGTTCACATCAACGGCATTAATATCATCAACCACTTTTACTTGAAATCCATACATTCCCATGCTACAGCTTACTTGAAAATCTTCTGTCGGTGTCACCATCACAACAGGATTCTTGGTGAGATCGATTTCTTTATTTATTTGTGGAAAAACAATTAACTGATCGCATCCACGACCTTGAAGATTAAATTCAAAACTGGCTGGTACGCCCTTTTGAACAACGACCACTTTCGGCTCATATCCTGCGCCTGTTGTGTTAATCGTTACTGATTGCGTCTCACCACTCACCTCAGCTACAGTGACATCACTCGCTTTTGGTGCTGTACTTGTTGTTTCTGTACTCAGTGCCGTATCCTGGTTACCTTCACTAGTGATTGCACTTGCTTGCTCTGTCCCATTTACCGCAACAACAACTAATACAAATAAAACGACGGATAACGCAATAATCGCAATACCTACATGTCCTTTTTTCATTTTCATTCTCTCCTTTTTTCAATAAAGTTTATCATTCCTGTTCAATACCATTCAGTAGTAATCCACTACAACCGATATTAGATTGGTAGCAGCATGTATCCATACTCGCAGTCTGCTCACTTTCCTGACCGCAACTGCCGGCTTGGCTGGAGTTTTCCGCTGTTTCTGCATGTACTGTTGTCAATGTCGTTAGCGCTAGTGTAACGGTAAAGAGCACTGCCAGCGCACCTCGCCACTTCGAACGGTTATGTACATTTGAGATAAAACCAATTCGTTGCCTTATGCCGCTTTGATCACCCGTCATCGAGAAACGCACGATCGTAACAGGTGCTTTTACACAAACCGAACTCATCGATGCATATTTCAACAATATATACGCATACAATTTGCGATGCTTCAGATCAAGGCGCTTGACGACGCGGTAATCGCATACCAATTCACTATCCTGTTGCATCACCTTAAACGAATACCAAATCAATGGATTAAACCAAAACAAACAGCGCAACATGACCGTTATCCAACTAATCAGCACATCAAAATATTTGAGATGCGTCAGTTCGTGATAAAAAATTGGTTTCAACTCCGCGTACTCATATGATTCTGGCATTAGCACCACTGGTTTAACCAAACCAACCATCATCGGCGTTGTACCATGACAAACCAATTTCACATCACGTTTAACATGTAAATCAGCCTTTGCCTGATTGAGTACTATAGAAACCCTTTCATCTGTCATTTCAGATAGCCTATTGATCTGCCTCTTAAATTTGAGATATCTCACAAGAATCACTGTCGCAAAGAGTACCACACCAACTAGCCAAGTCACTAGCAATAATTGCCCCCAAGTGATAGGTACACCTCGGGAAAATGGTACCTGATCCAGAAACGACTGCGTCACCACATCACTAGACCCTTCAGCAAACCTACCACTTATTGGTAGTAATGAACGCATGCTAAAGCGGCTTTCTGGTAGAAATGGAATCGCCAGCTGAATAATCAGCACAAACCAAATATAGTAATGCCACAATGGGCTAATTTTGTTTCCAAACAATCTTTTTACGGATAAAATTATGATTGCAGTAACCATTGAAATCATTGTCGTTTCAACTAACCAATCCATCTGAACCTCCTACTATTCCATTTCATCAATTACCTGTTTCAGTTCAGCCAACTCATCTGGCGAAATTTTTTTCCCATTTACGAGTGTTGCAACCATCATGCTAATTGACCCTTCAAAAGCACGATCTACGAAAGATTCTGCAACAGTCTGCAGGCAATCTTCTTGCGAAACAAGCGGGTAGAAGCGAAAGTTACTTTGTGATTTGTCCGCACCAACAACCCCCTTCTCCATCAGGCGACCAATCATCGTCCGAATTGTTGTACTGCTCCAACTGGTATCATCTTTTAGTTGGCTGACAATTTCACCAAGTGAGAGACGGGGTTCCTGCCATAACACTTTCATGATTCTCCATTCAGAATCTGAAATTTTCAGTGCATTATGATTCAAATAAATTCCTCCTCATTTATGTATATAGCGAACGATTTTACACCATTAGTTTACACTTGTAGTTATAACGTGTAAAGAGTTACTCAAAAAAAATGGCGAATTTTAGCGAGTAACTACTTTCCCTTTAAGGTAGTCGGCATTTTCTAAACCGTTAGACCGTGATTGAATCCTTGTAAAGTATACAAAAAACGCTTATCTCTCATATAAAAGAGCTAAACGTTCTAAATGATGAAAATAATAATGACTAAATTAACGGCTTATTTGTGAAAGTTGCTTGAGTGCGGAGATATGCTCTGGGGTTGTACCACAACAGCCACCTACTATGGACACACCTAGATCAAGGAGCGTCTCGATTGAACTTACAAATACCTCTGGAGATTGCGTATTGCCTGGTGGCCCTGCATTTGGTTTTGCGATTAATGGTACAGATAATCGACTTAATACGGTCTTATTTTTCTCAAAAAAGCGAGCTGTTTCTTCTCCTAGTGAACAGTTGAGTCCAACAGCTACTGCACCAAGTTCTGCAAGCGCTTGTAGGTCAGCGAGTAAATCAGATTCGATTTCAGCAATTGATTGATTCCCTTTCATATAAGCATATCCAGATAGGCTAAACGAAGCGATTACTGGCAACCCTGCCTTACAACTGGCAACAACAGCCGCCGATGCATCTGCAAAATCCATCATTGTCTCAGCTAGAATAAAATGACATCCTGCATTTTGTAAAGCAATTGCTTGTTCATCATAAATCTCTGTACGTAACGCTCCCTCTACCTTTTGGTTCATCAATCCAGTTGGCGATAAATCACCAACTATTTTAACTGAATGACACTTACTTTCCTTTACAGCTTGCTGCGATAGCGCTACTAATGCCAGATTCATCCCTACAACATCAGTAATCCCATGTTGCTGCAATCGCTGTCTGTTTGCACCAAAAGTTGGTGCAATAATCGCGTCAGATCCAGCAGCAATATAAGCCTTCTGCAGATCAATAAGCTGTCTCGGGTGATCAATAATCCACTGTTCAACACAGTTTATTTGTGATAGTTTCATTCCGGAAGCGATCAAATTCGTACCTGTAGCACCATCTAATAACATTGCTCTGTCTAATGGAAACAGCCTATCTTCTATCTGCCTGTTTATTTTTTTCTCCATGGCTGCCCTCACTTAATTCTTTTACTTTCTTCTTCAACTCGCGCAATTCTTCCTCAACCCTTGCCAAGTAATTGATCAATGAATCGGGCACATCACTATGATCAAAACTCTTTCTCACTCGCACGCCTTCATAAATAACAACTTTTCCTGGAATACCAACCACTGTTGAGTTGGCAGGCATATCTTTCAGTACAACAGCATTGGAACCAATTTTCACATTCTCGCCAATCGTAATCGATCCCAATACTTTTGCACCAGAAGCAATCAAAACGTTATTTCCAATGGTCGGATGACGCTTTCCATCCTCTTTTCCAGTACCGCCAAGGGTAACATTTTGATAAATAATTACATCATCACCAATCACACAAGTCTCACCAATGACAACTCCCACACCATGGTCGATGAAAAAGCGGCGACCTATTTCAGCTGCAGGATGGATTTCAATCAATGTGAAAAAGCGTGCTATTTGCGAGATCACACGGGCAATGAAGAAGCGTTTATGGCGGTAAAAGAAATGGGCCAGTCGGTACGACCACAAAGCGTGCATACCTGCATAGGTCAGGATAATTTCTAATGATGACCGAGCAGCAGGGTCTCGTGCCTTTACATTCTGCACATCTTCCTTGATTCTCTTGAACATCTCAGGCACTCCCCCTTCCTAAATTTCTGCCATTAACATTAATTGTACACAATTCTAATCTATATAACTCATTTTACCAGATTTATTGGTTAGGCTACTAGGAATAAAGAACACTTTACGCTTAACCACTCATTTTTGCACACTTTGTACACATTATTATTTCAATTAACCTCTGTAAAAACAAAAAATCGTGTTATTTGCTCTCGGGTAAGAGCAACACGACACGATTTTTCGAACAAACATTAAATCAGTAGATTCAATTTTGTTTTACAATAAAATTATTTAGTTTAGACCTATGAATCAAATAGTGGCGTGGTTAAATAGCGTTCTCCATTAGAAGGAATCACGACCATCACCTTTTTCCCAGCACCTAATTTCTTCGCTACTTGAAGTGCTGCACATAGCGCTGCACCAGATGAGATACCGCCAAGAATACCTTCTTTCTTAGCTAGTAGCCTGGCATATTCGAATGCTTCCTCATTGGTCACTTGAATAACTTCGTCATAAATATTCGTGTTCAAAATAATCGGTACAAATCCTGCACCAATGCCTTGAATTTTGTGCGGACCTTTTGCGCCCCCTGAAAGAACTGGTGAATCCGTTGGTTCTACAGCAACAATATGAATGTTTTCATATTTCTCACGAAGGATTTCGCCTGCACCTGTGATTGTACCACCAGTACCAACACCGGCAACAAATGCATCTAACTGATCGCCCATCGCTTCCACGATCTCCGGACCAGTTGTTTTACGATGCACTTCTGGATTGGCTGGATTGTTAAACTGTTGCGGCATGAAGTAACCGTTTTCATTCGCTAATTCAGTTGCTCGGGTAATTGCCCCACCCATACCATCCGGGCCAGGTGTGAGAATGATTTCAGCTCCATAAGCAAGCATTAATTTACGGCGTTCAATACTCATCGTTTCAGGCATTACCAGAATGGCTTTGTAACCCCTTGCAGCCGCTACCATAGCAAGTCCAATCCCTGTGTTTCCACTTGTTGGTTCAACAATCGTAGCGCCCGGTTTCAAAGTACCATCTGCCTCAGCCGCCTCCACCATGGCAAGTGCAATACGGTCTTTGACACTATTTCCAGGATTCATAAACTCTAATTTTAAAAAAACATCTGCCATATCCTCTTCTACAATGCTAGTGATTTGAACAATCGGTGTTTCCCCAATTAATTCGGTGACTTTTTTTACTGTTTTCATCATTTCTACACCTCTTATCATTTTGTATTTGATTCTCCGAGCACGGGGTTCTACTGTCTTTATGTTTACCACTCTACTGAATTTTTTAGCGTACATCTATTTGTACACAGCAAACTCTGTAGATATGCGCAAATCATTCGAATGCGATTTCACAATGTTCTCTTGCAATCAATCATAATTTAGTGTAGTGTACACCATCATCCTAGAAATGAAAAGATATCAGCTTACCCTTTAAAAAAAATTTCCTACAATATCGAAGCAACCTCAGATCAAATTTTATCTAAAGATAAACATGGTCTGTTATGAAAAATAGAGTGAGTAAAATAAGTACTGATAGTAGTAATTATTTCGAGATTTCTCCTCCCTTTAAAGCCTATGCCACTATAGGAATGCGCCTTTGGCTACAATAAAATCCATGACCTTAAAAGACCTGCACTGTCGCAAAATTACTGTTTTATGAGTTCCAAATTAAAACAAACTTCTATTGAAGTGCCTTCACCAAGCTTACTTTCCACATTAATCTCTCCGTCATGTGCTTCGATAATCCATTTCACAATAGACAATCCGAGCCCAGAACCATCACCTGAATGCGCTTTCTCGATTCGGTAAAAACGGTCAAATATATGCGGTAGCTCATCTGCTGCCATCCCGACACCGTTATCTCGCACTACAATCCGTACAGCCTGACGAGTAGTCGATGTATGAACCCAAACCTGACCACCAATTGTATTATACTTACAAGCATTACTAATTAAATTAATCAATAGCTGTGTCAGCATCATATGGTCGGCTTTAATCTCAACCTTCTCAGTCTGCTGATACTCAATTGTCACGCCATAATCACTAGCGAAATGCTGCATTTCACTGACAATATCATCTATTGTAACTGTTAAATCAAAGGGTTCTTTATTTAGTATCAATTGATTATTAGTACTCTTTGTTAGTGTCAACATTTGCGAAATGATCTTACTCATTTTTTTACTTATCACAACAATTTGTTTTAACGCATCAGCTTGCTGTTCTGGTGTCTTTTCACCATGAAGCGCATCCTCTGCTTGCGCCATCACAACCGCTACTGGTGTTCGGAGTTCATGTGATACATCCGCAGAAAATTGCTTTTCCCTGATAAACGCCTGCTCTAATCGCTCCAACATCTGATTAAAAGTCAAACTTAACTTACCAACCTCATCATTAGTCGTCACATTTTGTACTCTCCGCGTGAGGTCGAGCGTTGAAATCTCCCGTGCTGCGTTGGTGATCTCATTGATTGGCTTTAACGCGGAACGCACAATTAACAAGCTTCCAGCTACTGCAATCGCGATATAGAATGGCATTGCGAAAAGCAACAGTAAGGCAAGCTTTCTTAATGTTGACTCTATTTGAGCAGTGGACAGCATCACTCGGACAGTGCCGACATTCTTCTCATCATTTTTGATGTAGCGGTCGAGCAGTAACCATTCTTCACCATCAATCTCAACCATCTTAGTTGTGTTATACGAACTCGGCTCCGTATCAACGTTATCCCAATCAGTATTGTCATACACCAGTTTGCCTGTCTCATCAAAAACAGCAAAATAGGACCGAGCAGCTACAGGTGCATTTGCAGGATTAAAACGAAGCTCACCATTCTCCATTTTGACATTTTCAGCAATGCTTGTACTATTCTCTCTGAGTGTATTCTCAGCGTCTGAAAATACGAAGTAATGAACAGTATAGAAAATAATGATTGAAAAAATCAGCATCAGAAGAAATAAGAAAACCGAATACCAGATCGTCAATTTCTTTCGAATCGTCAAATTACGTACGCTTAATGCTTTTGTTTTAATACGTAACCACTCCCTCGAACAGTGTGAATCAATTTCACTACACTCTGATCATCAATTTTGCCACGAAGATAACGTATATACACGTTAATAATGTTTGAATCACAATCAAAATCAAAGTTCCAAGCATGTTCAGCTATCTGCTCCCGGCTTAAAACATGTCCTTTATTACGAATCATATATTCTAAGATAGCAAACTCTTTTGATGTCATCTTAATCTCCTGACCATCACGAACGACCGTCTTCTTCAATGTATCCACAACCAAATCTGCCTCGGTCAAAAGGATCTCTTTCTGAGCGCCTTGTCTACGTAGAATTGAACGCATTCTTGCTAGCAATTCTTCCAAAGAAAATGGTTTCGCCAAATAGTCATCTGCCCCAGCATCTAGCCCATGCACCTTATCTTCAACGGCATCTTTCGCTGTTAAAATCAATACATGTGAAGTAATCTTTTGGCTTCGAAGCTTGCGTAGCACCGTTAATCCATCCATCTTCGGTAACATTAAATCAAGGAGAATCAAATCATAATCCACCATTTCCGCATAGTGTAGACCATCCTTGCCATCAGAAGCAACATCCACACTGTACCCTTCAGATTTCAATCGATTTGCAATGATTGTTTGCAAAGAAATCTCATCCTCGACAACTAGTATTCTCATTGAACCTGCACCTCCTACTACCAAATTAATTTATCTCAACTATATCATATGCTACCTTCCTGTGATTCGCTCTTTATTATCTTATTAGGGAAAGATTAACCAGTGATTAAATAGGATTTCAGAATCAATCAATTGTCCTAACCTATACTTGTTGATATTCTACGCGTGCAAAAAGACTTGCGCTATCTTTTCTACAATCTTCATTTTGATAGCATCAAGTCATTTTCGGTTATACATATTAATAGGTGCACAATCTACAATCAGATAGGGAAAATATCGAATTAAATTATTTCCTAGGAAATAATGTCGATTTTAAAGACTTCTTTATCGCACTTCAAACATGATACCTTCACTTCAAATGATTTCTAAAAGAACTTTCACCTCAAAATGATAATATCCATTACAATATGAAATTAATTCTTGTCTGCCAACAATTCTGTCACCACACGACCATCAACATTTTTCATGTGAAGCCCTAATAAGTATGCAAATGTTGGTCCTTCATCTATGAGCCCGATGTCTGTGATTTCAACACCAGCTTTAATTCCAGCTCCTGTAGCAATCAATACCGTTTGGTAATTAGGTAGTGTTGGCAGGTAGCCATGTACACCAATGAGCGCATGTGAGTATTGATGATCGCCTTGATAGTCAATTGCTTGCAGGAACCCATGACCCACTTCGTCAAGAAAGTAGAATCCAGGGATAGCTTCTAACATAAAGGCACATGCTGGATCAGCGCCAAGAATTGCCGCTTCCTCTCCATTTAGAATCAGAGAAATACCATTGTCACTATCCTCCACGACATCGTGTAAAAACCGCTCAACCTGTCTCAGCAACTTTTTATCCGCTGGATTTTTCAAATAGACATAGGTACTGCCGTCACAGGTTTTTGCGATCACCTTGTAGTCTGCAATCCGGCCATCCCTCACCGTGAGCCAGTTCTCACCAAGAAATAAATCATTCAGATAGATAATTGTATGTGCGTCCATTTGGCTATGATCACCAAGTAATACCAATGTGACTTCTTCTGTCAATCCTTCCACTTCAATTAGGTTAACAAAATCACCGATTCGTTGATCCAACAAAGCGATTGCCTCTTCTCGTTCTGATGACTTACTGCCATAGTGATGCTTCTTTGTATCTAGATCAGTAAAATGAACGAGGGTTAGATCCGGGCGATAAGTTTTCACTGTATACATGGCGACAGCATGAACGAAGTTATCCAGCGCTGGCTGTTTTCGACCATTTCGTAAGCTGCCAAATAATCGATTCATCTTGATTGTATAGTAGGGGGAACCATTTAGGAGCGAGACAGACACTTGATTATGCCAACCACGATTGGCAAAGATCTCTGGCAAATTATATTGAATCTTACTTTTTGCGGTTACTGGCCACATGAGTGCGGCGACCTTCATTCCATTTGCTAATGCCAAATCAATGACGGATGGCACTTTAATTTGAGAAGCATACCAATTCCAATCTGGGCTTTTCCGTTTTGGTTGCAGAAGTGTATTATTGATAATTCCATGCTTATTCGGATAGCAGCCTGTGATGATGCTTGTATGTGATGGATATGTGAGTGATGGATAAATCGGCATGACTTGTTTACAAAAAGATGCCCGTTTTAACAACTTTTTTGTGTGCGGCATGCTGGCTAAAAGGTCAAAATCTACTGAACCAAGTGCATCAAGTGATAAAACGATTAGATGTTTTGTCATTCTTGCCATTTGTCTACTCCCTCCTTATTTGTCATATGCCTACGCTAATTGATTTGTTCGAATTAAACTATTGTATAAAGAATAAATCCTTATCATTCCAGTAAAGTGTAATGAATGATTAAAAGTTTAAACTTTTTCGCCCCTTTAGTGCGATCTCTTTCTTTTTGAACCATCTGGAAATTCTGGTTACCTCAGTCCTCAGACAATTCTCCACCAGTAAATAGATTCTCTAGGCACACATTTTAAATTAGTTGAACCAATATTTTTTGGGCGAGCAATAAATGTTAACTTCGTAATGAGCCTCAATTTTCTCAGACTGTTCTGACACTGAAAAAATTAGACGTACCTAGTATTTCAAAATAATCATTCTTTGAATCTCTCCCGCCCATTTACATCCCTTTGAATCTTTATGTCTATCTTAACATTTTTCACCCGGGAATATGATCAACAACCAAGGTTGTTGTTACCTAACCAGAAAGAACTAAAAAACAGAGTAGACATTAAAAAGAGAACTGCTATTTTAGGTGATTTTGTTTCCCGTTGACAAATGCAAGATGCATTGTAGTTATCTATTTATTAAATCCTATTTAATAAATAGATAAGATGGATTTAATACATAGGAATCGGCAATAGGATACACTTGCTTCAAGGGATGGCAGAATAGAAAATAACAGCTATCCAAGTAGGAGGAGTTTCTATGAAAAAGACAATGATTGCAGTGAGCGCGCTCGGACTTGTATTGGCAGGCGGATTTATTCCCTCAGCAGATGCAGCAGGCACATCGCCTGTGGTACAAACAGAAACGACAGAGACAGCAAATCACTTCCCTACCGTAGCTTCAATTAAATGGGTTGAAAGCCCGGCTGGAACTTCAACTGGAGGACCAAGTGGTATTTTCCCGCAGTATAGGCCTGCTGTAAAGCGAGAGCTACTTGATGATTCTACACCAGTAATTAATGCAAGGGTTGGAGAAGACATTCAGATTGAGTACTTTGATAAAGATGGCAACTTCATTGATTCTAGATCAGTTGGATTCATGGGGACTGAGGAAGTCATACCTACCGTTCCTAATGGACTTCTGTCAATGAATTACTATTTCGGCAGCTATGGTCAGCCTTCAAAATTGATTTTCAAGCCTGTCCATGCTGGCAATGATGCGATTCAATTTAGAGATAGTAACGGAGAAATTGTGAAAGAAGTACCCGTACGCATTCGATAAAATTGATCAGTAGTGTAGACTGTAAACGACTTCGCTAACATGATGCGATTTCGTTTACAGTTATTTTATGTCGTTTTCTGGGTTGTCAATTATACAGCAGCCACTCACATATCATATAGCTTGTTCTAGCGTATTCAAGGGACTCATCATGAACACGCTTTTTTTTGCTGCTTGGAGAAAAAATATCCAAAAATAAATATTCCGACAGGGTATGACGACGCCAACTCCCGTCTTAATACAAAATAACATTAACCCTTATTTCCAAAATTAAATCGATTGATTAAAATAACGCAAAAGTATTAGTATCAACGGGCGGTGTTGCTACAAATAGCTACCAAGTGAAAGACAGCAAGTCGAAATCTATGCATAAATCATTTACTAACCCAGCGAATCTAAATAGCTTAAGTTTGCTTTATTTAGTCTTAAAATGATTAAATTTTGATTGAGAAATGATTTTATAATGGAATAAAAACAGTTAAAACCCTATTATACCATTAAGAGGAATATAAATTCAATAATTTATGTGGTATAATTATAAACAGAAATGATTGAACATGAGGCTAGTCGTGTCATTGAGGTGCTAAAATAACAACACTAGCTTATACTTATTGTGGCAATCGTAGGTGATGGGATTCCTTTGCCTAATTTTGATGGCAATCAAATAGTTTGATATTGTCAAAAATAATAGGGATAGAAACGACTTGTATTCTACGAGTGTCTGAGCTTAAGCTTCATCACGAACTTGGGTCATCAGCAATCATTTCACTGAAAGCTCATTTCATGAGGATATTGATCACTCATGATGACAATTCGGCAGTGTTTTTCTACAAAAATTTATCACAAGGAGGTCTGGAAAGGAAGCTGCGTTAGGAGCAAGAAGCAAAATAAAATACTACTATTAGATTCGGAGGATTATAGGGATGAAGAAGCAAAATAATCATCAAAGTCAATTACTTGTGGGAACATTAAAAAAACTATCAATTATGGTCATTATCTTTTGTCTTGTTGCTGTTAATGGTACCGTTAGTGCCATGGCGGCAGTGAACCAAGACCAGAAACTATCAGAAATTGGTCTCATTGTTTCACCAAGTACGCCAACTGCAACACCTGGAGAGACTGTCACTTACACCTACACAATCACAAACACTGGCGATGACTCACTGACAGCAATCACATTAACAGATTGGCTTGTCGGAAGCTATGAAGAGCCTGTTAATGTAGGAACAGACAATGTTCTAACAGCTGGCGAAGCAGTAACTGTCACTGAAACCTATACAATTCCTGAAAATACACCAGACGGAAGTCTAGTTCAAAATTTTGCAACGGTATCAGCTAGTTTTAATGGTAGTGTCGTCACTACTGGTGCATTAGGTACCGTTGAAGTCACTGTTATTGCGCCATCAGCGGTCACTGTTGATGAGGAAGCAATGACAGCAGAAATTGATGATTCAGGGGTTATTACAACATCTGTTTTACCATCAAATGCAAGCCAAGCGGTCCAATTTACGAGCAACAATCCAGAAGTCATTACAGTCGATGAGAACGGGTACTGGATTGCGAAATGGCCAGGAACTGCAACGATTACTGTCAGTACGCCAAATGGAGAAGCGACGAACACTGTTGCGGTAACTGTTTTGGGATCAGCAATTCAGCCAACTGATATTACAGCGGGCACCAGCAACATTAGCGCAACAGTTGAAGAAACGGGAACGATTAACACAACTGTATTGCCAGCTGGTACCAGCCAAACTGTAAAATACACAAGTAATAATCCAGAGGTTATCACAGTAGATGAGAACGGAAACTGGATTGCGAAAACACCAGGAACCACATCAATCACAGTGAAAACACCAAATAATATCACTGAAACAATTTCTGTAACTGTTGCTGCACCAGCAATTGTGCCGACTAATGTTTCAACTAATCCAACATCAATCATAGCAACAATCAATAATGCTAGTAAGAATTCTGGAAAGATCACCGCTACTGTATCACCATCTGGTGCAAGTCAATCCGTGACGTATACAAGCAGTAATCCAGGCGTGATCACAGTTGATTCAAGTGGAAATTGGGTTGCAACGGGGGTTGGAACTGCAACAATCACAGCCAGCACTTGGAATGGAGAGTCAGCTTCTATTCATGTGAATGTAATTAGTGAATCGGTAGATTTCGCTAACTACAAGTACACTTTAAATGGCGTGCAAAATCCAATGCCAGCATCAGTCCTTCCTTTATCAATCAGTGAAGCACAAGGAAGCGTGATGTTTAACTACTTTAAGGGCTCTACTTCTTTAGGGAACCCAGCACGATATAACACACATTTCTACGCCACATCAAGTAATACGGACGTAGCAACGGTGTATGATGCTGATCCTGAAAATCCTTTAAATGGTTTCAATGTTTCTTTGCTGACAGCTGGGAAAACAACGATTACCACTTATGAAATTGGAACAAACAAAGTGCTAGACACGGTTCAAGTTCAAGTACTACCATAGTTTTTTCAATGATTTAGATTGGAGATCTTAATTGTTTTTGGTTTCCAGACCAATAACCATTCAATCAGAGGATTATTTTTATCCTCTGGTTTTTTGTTTGCCGGGAAATTTACCCAGCGCACATAGCCATCGGATATGTTGAATGAACAGCAATAAAAACATGTTTTAATAGATCGGTTCATAGAAAACTTTTCTAAAACACCTGACTAAAGAAATGAGCATCGCATCTTGGGCGGATTGGTTCCCCATACCGTACAATTTAAAGCCCACTCTACCATATTTGTATCAACCCATCCAACTCCCTCTCGTTGACAAAAAATTATTATTTCGATAAAATATTATCACGATAACGTTTTACGTTGCTAAATCCTAGGAGTGTGTTTAGCTTTGGAAAAGTTTAATTTCGAGAACTATCAATATTTAGTTGCTTTTCTCGGAAAGTTTTTCGGGAAAAACGTTGAAGTCGTACTCCATGATCTTTCAGATTATGATTGTTCGATCATTGCCATCGAAAACGGTCACATTAGCGGAAGAGATATTGGTGCGCCATTAACAAATTTTGCTTTAGTCAAGCTTAGAACTCAGCATTACAAGTACCAACGGTATTTTTTAAACTACGAAGGGGTTTCGAATAACAAGAAACTCCGCTCTGCCAGCCTATTCATCTATGATGACAAAGATCAGCCAGTCGGCATGCTCTGTGTGAACATGGATACGACTGAATATGCTGCTACCGCTAAGGTTTTGATGGCTTTATGCGAAATTGATACATCTAATCATGAAGTTGAACCAATCAAGGAATATTTTCCACACTCAGTCTCCGATATTGTAAAAGACGCATATGAATCTGCACGTGAGTACTCATTAATTGAACCTGAAAGATTAACAGTTGATGAGAAAACTGAAATCATCAGGAGAATGAATGTTGATGGCATTTTTCAAATCAAAGGAACAATTGGTGAGGTTGCTAAACTGCTTAAAGTTTCTGAAGCGACAATTTATCGTTATCTAGGCAAAGTTAGAAAGTAATCACAGTAACTGGTATCCGAATAATCGGTACCAAAAAAATAGTAGGAGGATCAACATGAAAAAAGAAGTCATTAGTGTTAAAAATGCACCCGCAGCAATTGGACCTTATTCACAAGGCGTGAAAATCGGTGATCTGATGTTTTTATCAGGTATGCTACCGATTAATCCAGAGACCGGGGAAATGACCCTCGGAATCGAGGCACAAACACACCAGATTTTTAAGAATATCTGTGCGATTTTAGAGGCGGAAGGATGCGATTTCTCAAATGTATTGAAAGCAACAGTCTTCCTTGTCGACCTAGGCGATTTTGCTAAAGTGAATGAAGTGTATGGCTCTTATTTTTCTGGAGATTTCCCTGCTCGTTCATGTGTCGAGGTCAGCAAGCTACCAAAAGACTCGCTTGTTGAAGTTGAAGTAATTGTTCACAAAAACTAATTTTTACCTGAAAATTGATTTTTGGAGGATCTTAACGTCATGACTAAAGCGATACATCCATTAGAGCCATTTAAAATCAAGATGATTGAAAAGATTGATATGATTGACCGAGACGAGAGAACTCAAGCAGTGAAACGCGCTGGCTATAATCCCTTTGCCCTTCGGGCAGAAGAAGTGTACATTGACCTTTTGACTGATAGTGGTACTGGTGCCATGAGTGATCATCAATGGGCTGGACTGATGTCTGGTGATGAATCTTATGCTGGCGGCCGTAATTTCTATAACCTAGAAGCAGCTGTACAAGATATTTTCGGATTTCAATATGTCATTCCTACACATCAAGGGCGTGGTGCCGAACAGGCTTTCTTCCCTGTTCTTGCGAAACCCGGGCAGTTTGCGTTAAATAATTACCACTTTGACACAACAAAAGGTCATGTGGAGCTACTTGGTGCAAAAGCGCGCAATTTTACGATCAAAGAATCATTTGACACGTCAACCTATCACCCTTTTAAGGGGAATATGGATATTAAAGCACTTGAAGCCTTTATTGAAAAAGAGGGTGCTGAGAATTGCGCCTTTGTTATGTTGACAATTACCAATAACTCAGCTGGCGGACAACCAGTCTCGATGCAAAATATCAAAGACACGGCAGCAGTTGCCAAAAAGTTTAACTTAAAATTCATTTTCGACTCCGCTCGTTTTGCGGAAAATGCTTACTTTATCAAAATGCGTGAAGCTGGCTATGAAAATACAGCGATCATTGACATTGTTAGAGAAATGTATTCATATGCAGATGCACTGACAATGAGCGCAAAGAAGGATGCCATTGTCAATATGGGCGGCATGATTGCTGTTCGTGAAGATGAGGAACTTTATATTGCTGCACGTACATACGTAGTGCCAATGGAAGGCTTCTATACATATGGCGGCCTTTCCGGAAGAGATATCGAAGCACTTGCTCGTGGACTTTATGA
The DNA here is from genome assembly GCA_031554185.1 of Caryophanales bacterium. Classification (GTDB taxonomy): domain Bacteria; phylum Bacillota; class Bacilli; order JARBTR01; family JARBTR01; genus JAVBKE01. The sequence continues at coordinate 13,736 of JAVBKE010000018.1, read as the reverse complement.
AGGTATTGATGAAAAACACCTCAATTATCGTGTAAAGCAAATTGAGTATCTTGGGACAAAGTTAATGGAGATTGGTGTCCCCATTCAATATCCAACTGGTGGTCATGCTGTTTTTGTTGATGCTAAGAAACTATTACCACAGATCCCAGCACATGAATTTCCAGCACAGGCACTCAGTGTGGCACTCTATATCGAATCAGGTGTGCGCGCTGTGGAAATCGGTTCATTCCTCGAAGGAAGAGATCCTGAAACAGGTGAACAAGCACATTCTGAAATGGAGTTGCTCCGTCTAACGATTCCACGTCGTGTCTACACACAGACACATATGGATCAAATCGTTGAAGGCTTCAAGAAAGTAGTAGCGATCAAAGACACATTAAAAGGCTACACTTTCGAATATGAAGCACCCGTACTAAGGCACTTCACTGCGAGACTCAAACCTGTAGAATAACGAGCTTACTGTAAAGATCACTCCCCGAAATGGTTATCTATTTCAGGGAGCTTTTTCTTGTATTCATTCATACTTTTTTAATAGTTCAGAAACCATTTTGAGAGAGATCGCTTGGCGTGCTCGCTGCCAAATCACAACAAATAGAATCTCTTGGGTACACGAAATAAGCAATACCAATTTTGAAACAATTACCGATAAGCGAATTGAGCAGTGCCGAGATTTCTGCAACGAATTAACGGCTTTCTAGCAATCTCAAGGCCATGATCATCTACAACTACATTTAGAAGAGGGATTTCTATGCCACAAATATATATGAGAAATATGAGCCTAGCTGAAGTTTCGCAGCTTTCTTTAGAAACAACCGCCGATCTGGCAGCGGTAATTGGCTGCCCACCAGACTGGCTTGTCTTCCACCAGTGTGAAAATCATTCATTCGTACACGGCAAACCATGCACAAAATTAATGATATTAGTTGATGTCTTTTGGTTTAAACGTACGCAAGCCATTCAAGATCAAGTTGCATCTATTTTGACAGAGAAAATAAAGTCGATGCGTGCAGGAACCGATGTTGAAGTGACGATTGTCTTTCATACGCTCGAGAATGATGCTTACTATGAAGATGGCAAGCATTATTAATGAACAGATTGCTTGATCAAAAGTTATTCATATTGGAGGTACAGAACAATGGATTATATTAAAATGGCTGTCGATGCCACGATTGAAGGTATGGAGAATCGATTTGGCGGACCATTTGGTGCAGCTATCGTCAAGGATGATGAAGTCATTGTTGTCTGCAGTAATACAATGATGAAGGATACAGACCCATCGCAACATGCGGAGATGGTGGCTGTCAGAGAAGCTTGTCAGAAACTTGGCACAATGGACTTGTCAGGCTGTATTTGCTATGCCACATGCGAACCTTGCCCAATGTGCATTGCTGTTTTGATGTGGGCGGGGATCAAGGAAGTATATTATTGCAGTACAAAAGATGATGCATACCGTCACGGTTTCGGCGACCAGTTTATTCGTGATTATTTATCAGGAAAAGACCAGAGCACACTTAAGATGGTCAAAGTTGAAGATCGTGATGATTGTGAAGACTTATTTGTTTATTTTCATACCCTAGGTAAATAGTATGTACTCAGCGAGATAGAAATGGGGCTACGAATGAATTTGAAATTAATGCGAGCAAGTTCTCGTGGTGATATAACAGCGATTGATCAACTTTTGGCACTGGGCGCTGACGTACATTTTCAATGTGCTGATGGCAGAACGCCACTCATGGTGGCAGTGCAGAAAAACCAAATTATCGCCGCCAAGCGGCTGATAGAAGCTGGTAGTAATGTCAATGCACGAGATGATACGATGTTGTCACCTTATTTATGTGCAGGCGCAAATGGGTTTCATGAGATACTTCAATTGACAATTAAAGCTGGTGCCGATCTCCGTAGTGTCAATCGTTTCGGCGGAACACCATTGTTACCTGCTAGTGAGAAGGGCTATTTAAAGACGGTACAAGTGGCTTTAGATGCTGGAATCTCCGTTGATCATCAAAATGATTTTGGTTGGACAGCTTTACAGGAAGCTGTGCTATTAGGAAATGGCGGGCGACTGTACTCAGATGTGATTCAAAACCTTATTGAGGCAGGGGCAAGCACTGATTTACGGGATCACAATGATCAAACTGCCATCGATTTTGCTGTTAAAATGAAGCAGCAAAATGTGACGGCCATTTTACGGCTACAAGAAAATCGCTACCATTCACCAGTTATCAAAGAGGCCATTCGGTTACAAGGTTCAGGACAAATTGAAGCAGCGATCGCTTCAATAGATTGTGCGCTAGGAGAAGACAACGAAAATATTAATTTACTTTATTATAAGGGCTATTTTTTGAGCGAACAACTGCGTTATGAGCAAGCCTTAGCTGCTTATTTTGCAGCCATTCAGATGGCACCCGATGACTTAGATTTCTATTTTTATATTGCCAATGTGTATCGTCAATTGCACAATCCTAATCAGGTACTTCGAATATATGACTTGGCCATCGCTCTCGATCCAAAGGGTACTTTTTTCAGATATCATAAGAGTAATTATTTACGAGAATGCGGCCGGCATGAAGATGCGATTATTGAAATGGATTCACTGCTTTCACTATGCAATCGTTATGATTTCCTGTTTCACAAAGCCAATAGTTTGCGTTCGTTAAGACGTCATGCAGAAGCGATTTCATGTATGGATCAAGCGATCAGCTTAGATGCGGCTAGCCATCTGTATCACTTTCATAAAGCACAGTCCTTTGCTTTGCTGAGAATGTTTAAACCGGCTATTGAAGCACTTGACTATGCCATGATGCTGAAACCAGATAAAGCTGATTACTATTGTGAAAGAGCTAGTTACTTCGTGGCACTTGATCGAAACCCACGAATTATCAGTACCATGATTGATACAGCTCTTGCCATTGATCCAACTTGTCAAAGAGCCGTTGCGATGCAGAAATCGCTACACTAAAATCCAGTTTTATTTAAACGAATTTATACGTTAAAACAGGAAGATCAGCCAATCACTGGGCTTCCCGTTTTATTCTCATCACTACTTCTTCATCAGCTTCTGAATTGTGACCAACACTTCATCAATCGCCTCAGTATCGCCTTCCTGCAAGCGATTATAAATGCAATTCTTCATATGTCCTTCTAATAACAACTTACCAACCGCGTTTAAAGCAGATTGGGTTGCTGAAAGTTGCGTAATGACATCATCACAATACACTTCATTCTCAATCATGCCCTTAATCCCACGAACCTGACCCTCAATCCGGTTCAAGCGATTGATCATATTTTGCCTTGTTTCAAGCGAATGCTGACTCTTCCGCTGATCATGACAACAATCCTTACTGGCACTACCATTCTCCATTACCACACCTCGTTTTACAATGATTCTACACCCATATAATGCTTCTACATGAGCAAATATGTCACTCTTTAAACAACTTCATAACCGACTTCCGCGATTGCTGCTTTCATTTCTTTCAAACTAACCGACTCATCATGCTTAATCACAACTTGTCCACTACTATGGCTCGCCACAGCAGACTGCACACCTGTAATCTCCTCCAACTCATTCTTCGTATGTCTCTCACAATGCTCACATGACATGCCAATGACTTTTAATACTGTTTCCATTTCAAATCCCTCCAATTTTATTAAAAATTTTATCTCTGTTTGATACGCGCTTTTTCAAGCACACCCTAGGCAGAGATAAACAACTCCGCACCCATTTCGATCAATTCCCAACTGATCAAACTGGTTTAAACCGCTTCAAGCGTAAAGCATTTGACAACACCGAAACTGACGATAAGCTCATCGCTAGTGCTGCAATCACGGGATTCAGCAGTGGCCCACCAAATAAGTAGAGCACACCCATTGCAATCGGAATACCCAGCACGTTATAAGCAAAAGCCCAGAATAGATTCTGTTTGATATTTGTAATTGTCCTACGACTTAATTGTATCGCAGTTGCGACATCTTTCAAGTCACTTTTCATTAAAACGATATCCGCTGACTCCATTGCCACATCAGTTCCTGACCCAATCGCCATACCAACATCCGCTTGCGCCAATGCTGGTGCATCATTGATACCATCGCCGACCATCGCAACCTTACTGCCAGCTTGCTGTAGTTGTCTCACCTCATTGGCTTTGTCCTCTGGTAACACATCAGCAAGTACCGTATCAATCCCAACTTGCCGAGCGATTGCCTCTGCTGTCTGGCGATTATCACCGGTAATCATCGCCACTGAAACCCCCATATCGTGCAATTTCTGAATAGCTGCTTTACTAGAAGGCTTAACCGTGTCAGCAACTGCAATTAGCCCCGCGAACTGATTGTTAATCGCCACATACATTGGTGTCTTACCAGCCCTTGCAAACGTTTTTGCCTGATCACTTGCATCACCCAAGGCCACGGACCGATCATTCATTAATTTTTCATTTCCAAGCAAAATGGCACGCTCACCTAGATTCGTTTCAATCCCATATCCGGGCACAGCGGCGAATTGGCTAGTAGCTAAAAATACCAGCCCCTTTTCCTCAGCCGCTCGCACAATCGCTTCACCAAGTGGATGCTCAGATCCTTGTTCACAAGAGGCAGCAATTTGCAGGAGTTCATCCTCTGATGAATTAATAGACACAATATCAGTTACTTTCGGTTTCCCTTCAGTAATTGTCCCAGTTTTATCAAGGACAACCGTGCTAATCTTATGTGCAGTTTCAAGCGCCACACCACTTTTGATTAATACGCCATACTGTGCACCTTTCCCCGTTCCCACCATAATCGCAGTCGGTGTTGCCAGACCCAGTGCACATGGACAGGCGATCACTAGTACCGAAATAAAAATTGTAATCGAGAAAGCAAATGTTTCATCAAATACAAGCAGCCACATCAGCGTTGCCAGTAGGGCAATCCCGATGACAATTGGCACAAAATAGCCAGCAATGATATCTGCTAACCGAGCAATTGGCGCTTTAGAACCTTGTGCATCCTCAACTAGTTTAATAATTTGCGCTAGTGCTGTATCCTTACCAACCTTTGTTGCCTGGTACTGAATCGATCCATTTTTATTCATGCTAGCACCAATCACGGCACTACCTATCCCCTTTTCAACAGGTATACTTTCCCCGGTTAACATTGACTCATCGATTGATGTCGTTCCTTCTAGCACAACGCCATCGACTGGCAACTTCTCACCTGGCTTCACAATCACGATATCTCCCACTTCAACTTCGTTCACTGGTACTCTAAGCTGAACGCCATCACGTAATATATTGGCATGCTTCGGTACCATCCCGACCAGTTTCTTAATCGCTTCACTCGTCTTTCCTTTCGACACTGCTTCCATATATTTACCAATCGTAATCAAAGCTAATATCACAGCAACAGCTTCGAAATACATTTCATAATCAACGTCACCAGTGAAAATTTGATAAGCGGCAAAGAAACTATAGAAAAATGCAGCCGAGGTCCCAACCGCAATCAGTGAATCCATGTTTGGACTTAGCTTCACTAAATTACGGAAGCCGGTTTTGTAATAGTTAAAACAGATCACAATCACTGGAATACAGAGCGCAAATTGAATGGCCCCGTAGGCACGTGGATACAGCATTGGCGAGAGAATTGGTGGCACGCTCACATCAAGCCACTCAAGTATCATCGGTACCATAGCAACAATGAATAACGGCAGTGCGAAAAGGGATGATAGAATGGCCTTCCGCTTTAGCAAATGCAATTCATTTTCCTTATGACCAGAAGTTTGACCTGCTGTTTCTGAATCTTCAATGGCTTGATAACCAGCTTTTTCAATTGCTGCTTTAATTGCTTTCACAGTGACGACATCGGCATCGAAAGTAATGTTTAGTTTCTCTGTTGCTAAGTTTACATTTGAGATTTCAACACCTGCCAGCTTTCTCGTCACTCGTTCGACAGCACCAGAACAAGCAGCACAGGTCATACCTTCTATTTGAAAGACTTTATTGACATGCTCGGGCATCGCTTTGTAGCCTGCCTTTTCAATGACCTGCTGAATATCTGCAGCTGTGACAGTATCACCATAGCTAATCGACAGTTTCTCGGTAGCATAGTTTACATTAGATTCATCAACACCATCAAGCTTCCGTGTTACTCGCTCTACCGCCTTTGCACAAGCGGTACAAGTCATACCTTCTATTTGAAACCGTTTTGTTGTCATGATTTAGTGTAGCTCCTTTCTATTTGTAGTCAGCTTTCAACATCACTCGGATAAGTCATAGGACATCACTAATCGATTCGGGTAGCTTTCCATCTCATCTTCACCAGCAGGTTGGTAAACCCAGCCACTGCCGTCAAGTTCTTCTACATCTAATCCCGCTTGCACAAGTGGATCTGCTTGTAGTATAAATGTGATTTCAGGTTCGCCACTTGTTAGATCATCAGTCCATTGCACTTCATATCCCTCACCAAGATACAGCCTATAACGCCCCATTTCTTCATGATATTGGACAAGATCATTATTCTGTTTTAAAAGTCGTCTCATCGCATCTTCTGATCCCTGTGCAACTTCCTTTTCATCACTAACATTGAACGGATGCGCGATCCGGGCAGGTGCTTCCATTTTCTTTTTTGTCGACTCCTCCAAATAAATGTAATCATCACTAGGCAACTTGTCTGGATCCAGTCCTGCTTCCACAAATGGCTCAGCCTTCATCGCCATGGCAAAATCAATGTCACTTTCTGAAGTATCCTTCGTCCATTCGAACTTATCTTCACCTGGTAACGCAAGTCCCCAGTGTAACATCTCAGAATGGAACCCCTTATTATCTGGGTATTTTTCGACAACGGCATTAAAAGCGGCCAATGCGTTATCTGATTCTTCACTCCCCGTCTTCGTTTGATCGCAACCAGACAAAGTGAGTAGAAGAGACAGCGACAGCAGTAGCAAAAACGCTTTTCTCATCGAGATTCCCTCCTTATTATTTTAATGCAATGTACCTCTCAGGGGTATATTCCCTTGAAAATAACCCGTTAAAGCAAATTTAATTACACTTAATATACCCCTATAAGGTATTAACGTCAAGCCCTTTTTAAACTTTTATCAACAAAAGAAAGCCTCTATCGAAGACGGCAGAGACTTTCACCATAAATACTTATTTAACTACTTGTTAAAAGAGTGATTCGTCCGGGTGCTTTCCGTCACCGCAGAGGTTTTCCATGTTTGTTAGTTGCGCCATATCTGCATCTGATAATATAAAGTCAAATACGTGCGCATTCTCACAGATTCGCTCCGTTGTCACAGATTTCGGTAGTGGCAGGAAGCCCATTTGTAAGCTCCAACGTAAACAAATCTGCGCTGGGGACTTACCATATTTCTTAGCAATTTCGACAATAATAGGCGATGCAAGAACAACACCTTTACCAAGTGGGCTATACGCTTCAATAAAAATATGTTTCTCTTGGCAATAGGTAATTGTTTCTTTCCACATAAATCCAGGAAACAACCGAATTTGATTGACCATTGGGGCGATATTCGCCGTTTTCATTAATGCTTCAAAATGATGCGGCATAAAGTTACTAACACCAATGGCACGAATTTTGCCCGCTCGATAAAGATCTTCCATCGCTCTCCAGGATTCAGCATTACGCTCTTCCCAGTTATCACGAAACTTGAGCGGGTTAGGCCAATGAATCAAATAAAGATCTATTGTGCTTAGCCCTAGCTTCGTCATTGAATCTTCAAATGCCTTCAAGGTTGCATCATAACCATGATCATCATTCCACAACTTGGTTGTAACGAATAGTTCATTTCGATCAATGCCACTTTCGAAAATCCCGCGTCCAACACTAGCTTCATTTTTATAGATGGCTGCTGTATCAATATGACGATAACCCATTGTAATGGCTTCTTTGACTGCGGTAGATGCCTCTTTCCCTTCAGCCATTTTCCAAGTGCCAAACCCGATACAAGGCACACTGACACCGTTTGATAATTTGTAGCTGTCCGATAATTTGTTCATTATGCTATTTCCTCCTGTTTCCTTCATTAGTGAGATACTGAGTTACGTCAGGTAAAACTCGTAAATGCTGAAGATCGTTAATTACATCGTTCTATTATATCAGCAGGAAAATGATAGAAGCTGTTTGTCACAAAATTTCACATTCCCCTCACAATTTGTTCAATTTCTCTTTCCAAGAGATCACTTCTATGACAAAGCCCAATCATCTTCTAAGCCCTACATCTCTCTTTAATTAGGGCACAGCTACTACAGTCACGCGTAACGTCAAAAATTATTCACCATTATTTCACAATGTCATCACAATTCAACCATTCGGCTATCAACTTCACCTGCGAAAATGGTTTTCATAGCAAACAAGCATTCACAAGTAGTTGCAAGTAGGCATGCAACCACTACTGCTTCAAATCAATTGATCATGTGTCATTATCAAAATAACCGGAGGTATCCACATGGAAAACGAAAATAAGCAAGAACTAGCAATGCAAACGCACATTCTGGAAGGAGAAATGATCAATGAAAGTACTGATCAACAACAACCCAGTTTTCAGCCAGTCATGCAAAGCGGTAAGAACAAGCGAAAAGCAGTAACAAAAGAGAAATGGTTGATGATTCTACTCATCGCCAATCTTGCACTGACAATGCTAGTCGGAATCGGCGTTGTCTATGATATTGTTCAGCAAAAGAACGCAACCCCAGGAAAAGGTGACATGATCATCTCACCAGAGAACGGACCAAGTATCCAGCAAGGTGGTAGCACTGACAGCGGACCAACTTTTAAAACAGATCAATTCTAAGGCTCTACAGGCACTTATGTTGTTACATTTTTAATAAATAAGAAAGTGACCAATTCACTGGAGGTAAACAATGAAGAAATGGATATTGGCAATTGTTATCCTGGCAATTGCCCTTGGTACGGTTGTCTGGGTATTATTTATCAAAGAAGACACCACTGAAACAACAAGTGAAAGTAATTATCAGACTGCTACAGTCAAAAAAGGAAAATTAGATGTGGAAGTTGGTGGATCTGGAACAGTTGCCACCATCAATGATAGTGATGTTGAAGCGACAGTTTCTGACACAATTGCATCGATTGATGTTGCTGTTGGTGACACGGTCACCACAGGACAAAAGCTTGTTACATTTGATAACAAGGATCCAATTTATGCACCCTTTGCGGGGACGATCACAGCCATCTCAGCAACTGCAGATGACATGGTAAACAACCACCAAGTGCTTATGCACATCACCGATTATTCAACTTTTAAAACAGTTGTCGCTATTGATGAGCTGGATATTAACAAAATCCAAGTTGGACAAGCGGCAACGATGACAGTTGCAGCAGCCAGTGAGGAAGAATATGAAGGCACTGTAACCGATATCGCAGAAGTCGGTACGAATAATAAAGGTGTTGCCAGTTTTGATGTGTCGATTTCCTTTAATACAAACGACAACTTAAAACCGGGCATGTCTGCTGAGACGAGCATACTGACAGCTAGCAAGGAAGATGCACTTTACTTGCCAATCGAAGCCGTGCAATCAAGTGACGATAAAAACTACGTCATGATTGATGCGCAAGCTGTGGAAGTGATGACAGGACTTGTGAACACAACCTCTGTCGAAATTACTTCTGGCGTTAACGAGGGTGACACAGTGCAATACACAGTAGACAGCTCATCTGCTAGTAGTGAAATGATGGTTCCAGATGGGGGAAATATGGTTATTAATAACGATGGACCAACTGCTGAATTTGGTGGCCCGCAAGGTGGTGCGAAGTAAATGACTATCCCGGTCATCCAAATTGCGAATATGTCACAACAATACACACTGGGCGGCGAAACTATCAATGCCTTAAACCATGTTTCATTAACCGTTCACAGCGGCGACTTTATTTCAATTATCGGACCATCTGGTTCCGGAAAATCCACACTAATGAACATGATTGGTTGCTTAGATCAACCGGATTTCGGAACTTACTATATTGATGGTGAAGATATCAATGACTTTTACGATTCAGAGCTGGCAACTGTACGCAATGAAAAGATCGGGTTCATCTTTCAAAATTTCAACCTGATCGCGGCATTAACGGCTGAAGAAAATATAGAATTGCCTTTAATCTATCGTGGTATCAAAACGAAAGAACGAAAACAGGCAGTAGCAGAGGCACTTCATAAAGTAGGGCTGGGTGGTAGGGGTAAGCATTTACCCTCACAACTATCTGGTGGACAACAACAAAGAGTCGCCATTGCACGCGCACTTGTTGGGCAGCCAAAAATCTTACTAGCAGATGAACCGACAGGTGCACTAGACAGTAAGACAGGGCAAGAAATTCTTCGCATCATGGAAACGCTCAACAAGCAAGGCATCACAATCATTATTATCACGCATGATCTAGCGATTGCCAAAGCAGCAAAGCGAATCCTTCACATACATGATGGACAATTGACAGAGGAAGGAGTGTCATTCACTTGAACCAATTTCAACCTTTCAAAATGGCTTTCCGGAGTATCATTGGTAACAAACTTCGCTCCTTTCTCACCATGCTCGGCATTATTATTGGTGTTGCCTCTGTCATTGTGCTCGTCTCAATTGGTCAAGGTTCCTCTCAATCAGTAACGGACGAGATTGCTTCACTAGGAACAAATTTAATTACAGTGAGCATGCGAAGCGAAGACCTGTCTCTATCCGAAGCAGACATCGATACACTAGATGAGCTAGATTCAATCGAAGCAGCTGCGCCTTATGTACAAGGATTTGTTACTGCCAAAAACGGTGCTAAGAATACCTCCGTCCAAATGATTGGCGCAACAAGCAGCTACTCAGATGTAAAAGATACACAGACGTCTACAGGTAGATTCGTTTCTGATATTGATGTTGATGCACGCAATAAAGTTGCTGTTATCGGCTCTGATACAGCGACAAGTTTGTTTGGAATGAGCGACCCAATCGGAGAGGAAATTCAAATTGACGGGGTTACCTACGAGGTAATCGGCGTCCTAGAACCGAAAGGCTCATCAAGTGGCGAAGCAGGAGACGATATGATTATCGTTCCATTGACAACAGCCCAACGTGCACTACAGAGCACAGCGATTCACAACGTTTATCTGCAATCAACTAATGAAGATACGATTGATCAAGGTGTCCTGGAAGTCAAGATGGTACTGAGCCGTTTATTCCCCGATCAATCTGATTACTACAGTGTCACTAATCAGAAAGACCTTATCTCAACATTCGGGTCAGTATCAACCACAATGACGAAAATGCTTGCTGGAATCGCCAGCATCTCATTACTAGTTGGCGGAATCGGGATTATGAACATCCTACTTGTATCTGTTGCCGAAAGAACAAAAGAAATCGGAATTCGTAAAGCAATTGGTGCCAAGCACAGTAACATTCTCTACCAGTTTCTGATCGAAGCAATCTTACTCAGTGCATTTGGTGGAATCCTTGGCGTGATTATTGGCGTAGGCATCTGTGCTATCATCAGCATATTCACTACAACCACGATCGTCGTTTCAGTTCCAGTTATTGCAATTTCATTCGGATTCTCAATCTTAATTGGCATTGTCTTTGGTGTATTTCCTGCTCATAAAGCTGCAAGATTGCATCCGATTCAGGCCCTTCGGTTTGATTGATTTAAAAGCTGAAAATTACAATAGAATAGTTAAAGAACAAATAAAATCACCTTCTTCTAACCTGAAGGTGATTTTTAATTATTTTTCGAGCAGAGGTGAAATACTCCCCCCCTCTCACTACTGGCTCACACAAGGAAAAACACGCCGATTGAAGTGTAATAACTAAAATATAATCAATCACTATTCTAAAAAATTCAACAAACAAAAAGGAAGCCCACTTTACCGTGACTTCCCGTACTTTTCAAAATCATATAACTTACTCCGCTCACGAACAAGTGATTTTTATAAAAAATCACCTCTCCCCGTCATTCATTATTGATAAATGGTATTCGAAACGATGGATATTTTAATGAAATACATTGCAAAGTTTAAATGAAATTAAAAGAGGGCCAGACGCATCCGACCCACTTAAGTGCACGCCGAAGCCATACACCGCAATTGTTATAGTATATGTTACCATAATAAAATTTATTCGTAAAGCAAATAAATTAAAGCCATATTGCTTTATTTTTAAAATTTAAAATGCAAAAGTGATCATTTTTCATTCATAATGTATCGCTTTAAAAACTCCGTTTTTTTTCTAAAATCGGTACTCATAATTGAAGCATGCACAGAGACTGGAATTAGTAACCTAAGCTTTTCAGATTCGCAGACGAGAGAATCAATCATTTCTTGCAATTTAAAATTAGAAATGCTTAATCTCTTAAGAATAAAAACAAGCAAAATGAAATAATCTATCAGATTTTCAAAACTTATATTTTCAATACCAGTTTCGCCTTGAAGATATTCTTTTAATCGACTTGGAGGATTTATCTTTCTAAATCTACAGTCAAAAACAACCGCATTATGAGCTACTGCATTTCTCATATCCTTAATCAGAAATATCATATCCCCAAGAATACGCCCATTGTTATTATGAGCAATAGAATGCATATTCAGCCCTTTAGTTATTTCTACTCGGGTGGGCTCATTTAAACATTGAAAAAATAAACCAAACTCACCTAAACTTAGTACTTCAAAAATCGCCCATAATGGAATCATTTTATTATTGTGATAAAAATGTTGAATAACCGGCTTTGCTTGAATGTAATTATCACTTATTGCTTTATAAATTCTATTCCTAAGCTCCAACCTTTGTTTCATCTTGTCACGATATTTGTGGTTTCCAACAGAATATTTCTTATAATCGGTTAGCAAATTAATAAAAATGTATTCAAAATCTGCAGCTTTTTTATCATGCTGAATTAGCGAATCTAAAGTACGACTCTGAATGGCTGTTTCAAAGAACATAATATGGGGATACAGTAAAGACTTAAGGTTAGCATCAAATGTATATATTGCCACAACTTGATCAAAATCAGAAAGCTGAACCTTATTTTGTGAACTTCCAATAAAACGATAACCTTTATACCCATGGTAATATCCCATATTTAAAAGATCGGCTTTATTTCGGTCCCCAGAGATGCCTATATGATGGCTATCTCTAATATGGCCAATTAATTCTTCAATAGACTTTCCCGCTACCAAATGGCTCACCTCATTTCCAAATATAATTTGTAGATCTTACTAGAAGTCCTTATCACCAACATCTTCCTATTATATTTAATTAATATACATCGGAATACGTCCAGTGTATATACTTTATTTGATGAATTGTATATATCTCTCCCCCACTAATCGCAAAACCATCACAAACTTTTCACCTTCCCATCAAACCAATCCGCTACAATCAAACTATTAAAACTGATTCACAATAAACTCTAACACCTACAGAAGTTATGGACGATAATCTGATATAGTAATGATAGAAAAAGATGCTTAAAGGTAGGTTGAGGACAATGACGAAACTATTGGTAGTCGATGATGAGAAACAAATTCGTGAAGTGATTAGGGAATACGCTGAGTTTGAGGGAATGGAAGTCTGTGAGGCAGGAGACGGCATGGAGGCTGTCCGTGTTTGCCGAGATAAAGACTTCGACTTAATCGTCCTCGATGTAATGATGCCGAAACTTGATGGATTTTCAACTTGTAAAGAAATTAAGAAGTTCAAGGATATTCCGACAATCATGTTATCAGCTCGAGGCGAAGAATATGACAAATTATTTGGTTTTGA
>JAVBKE010000010.1:0-6983 GCA_031554185.1 Caryophanales bacterium | reverse complement strand
AGCGCAGGATTACCGTGCAGTGCGCTGGCCAGCGCACTGTCGGCAAGGCCGTCCTGGACGGTTTTGGCCTGGTAGATAATCCGCGCCAGAATGTCGGCGGCTTCGTCATTACTCATGCCGGTAAATACCAGCCCGGTCAGCGCCTCGCTGACTTTCGCGGTAATGATTTCAAGCGAGTTTTCAACAGGGCGTACCAGCCCTTTCATGTCGACCAGGTCGCTCAGAATATCTGCCCAGGTCACATTTTCTGGCGCCCGTACCGGGCCGTTATAGACAGCGTCTGTCCGCCCGCCGGCCGGTAAGCCTGAAGCAACGATAGTTTCAATCTCAGCCTGTGTCAGAACCTTATCCCAGAGAGTGATATCGCTGTAGCTGATGACCCCCTTGCGACTTGTAAATGTTGTCGCGTAGTAACTCAATGCCCCGTCTTCATTGAATGCCCAACGCTGAGCTTCAGGAGGGATGATACTGCCGGTAAATGTCGTATAATCCAGGACAACCGACTGGACGGTATTTGTGTCAGGTGTACTGAGATATCCGGTCACTTTTTTTGCCACGGTATCCAGAGTCAGGGACAGATAATACCATTTGTCCCTGATATAACTGAGGGTAGTGTTCTGTGCATTGCCCTTGTTGCTGTCGGACACGCTAAACATCACCTTTTCGTTATTCAGGAGCACAAATACCCCTAAATCAGATGAGGCCCCCGTCGTGCTGATTTTGGCGTTTCCCGTCAGGATAAGGTCATCTGTCGTGCCTGCGGCCCGCTTAAACCAGCACCCCAGCGTATAACTTTGCGACCCGTTAAGCATCTCACTCATGGCTTCATCAAAGTAAGCAAACTGTTTTTTTGTCGTGTCCAGGCTAAAGCCTGTCAAGCCTGTCAACGGCGTATCGCTGAGTGCATTGGGCCCAGAGCATAATAATTCACCGTCCCAGTATGTCGGTAACGCAGGCGACGGCACCCCGCTGTTTTCAAAGACTACCTCATTGAGCAGTGCTGACTGCAGCGGTGAGTTGATGTTGCTGATGAAATTGACGTCTGCCTGGGTGGCCGGAGGAATGACCGTATCAGACAGTGCCAGCAGCTGCGTACGGACCGCAGAAAGCTGATGTGTCTGGTGCCAGTCAGCCGCATCCGCCAGCGCCATCAGGACATCCAGAATATCACTGTTTTTGGGTTGACCGGTGGTGGTATCCAGAGGCGATATCACCGGAATACCACTGAGCAGGCTCAGCGCTGTCGGGCTTCCGGTCTGCGTCATTAACGCCACACCTTCTGCAAAGCTCAGCCCCAGCCAGCGGGGAACCATGACCAGCCGGTAGAACGCCGATACCACATCCAGTGAGCGTGGCAGGGTATGGGCTGTCAGATTGCCCTGCGCATTGGCCACACTGTCTGCCAGCACCCAGAACTGGGTCTCACTGATACCCAGACCCGCACAAATCTGGTGAATGGTATCCGATGATTTCGGGTCCGCATCCTGGGTATAGTCAAAGGCTTGCCCGTCAATCACAAACGGTGTGTTCAGCAACGGCGGGGAGTTAAAGACTTGGTCCAGGAAAGGCACGGCCGGGGTGAGAGCATACGGGGTTATCTGGTGCAGCACGGCGGCAAACTGCGGGGCCGTCACACCATAACGTTGCTGATAGTGGCGGAACACACCCAGCATACGCAGCGTATTGGTGTTCATGGACAGCGCGGTGCTGTTGTCTGCTTCTGCCCGCATGGCAGAGGTGACCAGCAGGTCCACTTCGTCATAAGGCAGGTTCAGCCAGCGCTGCAGACGCACCATACGGTTGACACGGTCCATTCGGGCATTGGAGGTATTTGCAATGACGTCAACGTAAAAATTCCCATAAATGAAGTCATAAAAATGTGCCGGACTCTGGCTGAGGCTCTCTACTGACCCGGGCCTGCCTGCCAACCCGATTTTTTTTATATCGTCTTCTGTGAGGCAGTGCGGGAAGACGCCGATGTCGTCATAAACACTCAGGGTCCGGTCATCATCTGGGCTCACTGCGCTTGAAAAATCACCATTCGCATTAAAGACCCAGGTGAAACCGTCTGCCATGGTAATATCACCCAGTGTTGATGCGTTATTCACGAGGGTCGTGACCGTTATACCATCAACGGTGAACATCACGGTGCCTGTTTTTGTCGCGTTATCCCAGGTCAGGCACAGATAAAACCACTGATTAAGTGGATAAATTTTCTGCCAGGCCATCTGAGATGCTTTTCCGGCCGAATCCATAATGGTAAAATCAAGAAGATTAGTTCCATTGTATGTAAAGAGACTGAAGCCAGCAGCGTCTTTAGGTTTTAAATCCACATCTCCACTGTTACTGAAAATACGGCTCCTGAAGCTCGTTATGGCGGGGATTTTTAGCCAGCACCCCAGCGAGAAAGGTTTATCCCCTTTCATCATCTGGGCCGCATCACTCTCTGCATCGAACCAGGCGTAGGTGTTTTTTGCGTGAGTGAGTGAAAGTCCTCCACCACTGCCTTCAAATCCAGGACGTTTTTCTACTGACTGAAACCGCAAAGAACTTTTTGGATTTACGCCGGTATCACTGGCACTGCCCTGCATCCCTCTTGGTGCCATAACCAGCGGATTTCCTTCATTGATAAAGGTCGCCCCGTATTTATCAGAAGCGCCCGTCAGTGTCGGTTTCACATTCTCCGTCGCAACGACCGTGGTGTCCGCTGCAGTTCCGGCCAGCAGCGCTTCCGTTTCAGCCATGCTCAGACCGAGCTGCTGCATAAAGACCGCCGGACTGGAAAAATCCAGCTGGCCGCCCAGATTTTTTTCATAGAACGCGGTTATTTCAGCGGGGGTGGCGTCAGCGGCATTATCCTTCTCCGTAATAATCACCTGCTGCTCCGGCGCCAGGTCGCTGCCCAGCGCCAGCGCCATTTCATCCGTCTTCAGCGTATCACTGAGGAAATATGGCCAGGTCGTATCGGTCTGTGCCAGAACCGTGCGCAATGTACTCTGACCGTCTTTCAGCGCCAGCAGGGCCTGCTGATGAGGATAATGATACGGCAGCGTGGTCGGGTAACGTGTGTCAGCCAGAACCTGGTCAACAGATTCCGAAGGCGCCGCCGTGGCAATATAGGGCTTCACCGCACTCTCAAGAATTTCATTCACCAGTTGCAGGGACGGTACCACCTGATTAATCGCGTCATTATCCAGAATCAGACCCGGAATGTCCGGGCGACGGTCGGCAAGCTTAATGATGTTTTCCGGTGTCGCGGTTTCTTCAAACTCCAGCGACTGGTTGTACAGGTAAGTCAGATAGGAGACCGGGGAATCATTCGATTCCGGTGCGGTATTCAGGCTTTCCCCGCCAACGGAGTCACCAAACAGTCCCTGCCAGTCAGGTCCCCCGGTCACCAGCGCCCGCCCTGTACCGGGACGGGTCTGTAACCCCTCCCGTACCGCCATCGCGCCCTGGCTCAGTGGAAAATGCCCGCGCTGTTCGCGAAACGCCCTTCCTATCTGGGTGGCATAGCCCAGAGCCAGGTCATAAATATCCCCGGCCTGATAGTGTAATTCCGCATTATGTTTTTTAATAAAGTGCGCCCGGGGAATACGGGTGATATCAAAAACAGACGTGTAACCCGCTGTCTGTAGCGCGTCCGTCAGTTCGTGAGCATCCTCTATCTTTTGCACGGGAGTACGGGAAGACTGCTGCATGATTTATAGCCTCGTGTATGGGGTAATAAAACAAATCGATGGGCAATACAGGGACAATATTGAATACGGCCAACACCCTGACACAGAATCAAAGGCGCGCAGTGCAAAGAAAATTTGTTTCCGTGCAATTTAGGCGCATTTTTATTACTGGCACCCACGCCATAAAATAAAGCACAGAATATTATCGGGAGCGTTGCTATTCCTGTTCAGTGCTCACCCCGAAATGATAAATATACATCACCCCAATGTAGAGGGGTAAATAGTTGTTCGCCAGTCTGGTAAAGCCAGAAAACATTATTGTTTTAGTACACGGTATATTACTGACAACCGCGCTAATTGAACGGAATATCCTGGTTGATTTTGCTGATAACACTGTCTTGTCTGTCAGTACTTTTCAGGTTAGTTATGATGATGCGAATGTACAAATAAATATATTTTTCTTATTCCCTCACAGAGGTTTAGGTGCATATTGAACTCCAGGGCACCCGCTGAGGGATAAACTGAAAAAGTATACATTTCTCCTCACAGTCATTCCCCGTCATCTTCGTCACGGTATTTTCTGGAATCCCAGGCGCTGATAATTGCCAGACGAATACGAGCCACGCCAATAAATCCCACAGCGATACCGATTATTGGCCACCAGTCTTCATGTAACCCACTGAATTTAAAAAAACCTAATAACGCCAGAGACGTCACCGCACATGAAATCGCTTCGAGACTTTTTTCTGCCCGACTGCATTTTTCATGAAAGCTATTCCAGAAAGAGATAATCAGTGTTGAAAACACAGTGAAAAATGAGGCCACATGATTGGCAATAAAATTAAATAATTCATACACTCCCCCGCTGTCACCTGCATTCATTTTTTCCTCCCGGCGAAGGCAACACATACGCATTAAATTAAAAATGATATATATCAGCCACCTGTTGCACTTCGTCGCCATGAACAAATAATTATGTACTGATTTTTTTATTTGCACAACGAAATATAATTCTAGATTGTGAATTTGACACGGTCAAAAGATCTGTTTTTGATATCAAAAACAATCATCGCTCGATATATAATAGCCAGCCTCATGAATTCAAACAAAAAACAAAATCCCAGATAAAATTGCTTACCCTGTTTTTATTTGCACATTTCATTAAGTCGCGCTATATATTCCCCTCTCATTATAAAACATACCGGCAGACAAATATGAATACCACAGCAAATAATCACGACAGGCATTATGAGATACTGGGTAAAGCAATATCAGAACTCGCCAGGAGCGGGAATAAAATAACAGAAAAAAACATCAGGTTGAGTCTGATAAATAAAATGGAAGTCAGCTGCAGTCACACTGAAATCGAGCAGATAAGAGATTCATTGAGATTACTGTCAGGAAAAACAGAACAGGGGTAGCCAGGACTGTGGTTATCCGGTGATGAATAGTGCTTTGATATCAGGCAGGGTCCGGCTGTAATGTTTATTTATCTGTCAGATAAATAAACATTATCTACGACACACTTTCCCTCCGCACAGTCAGTATGCCCGGAGTAATTAACGTAAGCCCCCCTTATGTATCAGCCGGAATAATAACCCACGGATCAAACGATAATAATTGCTGGCGTCACCAGAGCAATCAGCCTTCTGCCCCTGTCAGAGTGCTCCTGTTTTTTTGATGCGTAAAATTTGACTTACCTGCCATCAGGTTAACGTTAACGCCTGACTATATTACCCCCTGCGCTCCTCAGATTCAGTCAGGATGGTCCGCAACGTCGCATTATTTCATTATGATGTTGCCATTCGTGCTGTCGCCTGCAGGTAATCTCATTAATACACTGTCATCACATTCTGCCCGAGATAACCGGGAGTATCTTAACAATCTCAGACTGGCCTACACGCCACAGAGGTACGCATCACGGATGCAGGCCGGATCCCACAGATAACAGATAAAGGGCGTGGGATCCGGTAAGGAAATGAACAGGAAAATGTTTTTCTCATTTTCCTTAATGGATGAAGGTTAAAAAGAATGAAATTCCATGACATATCAGCAGGCGATTTAGAACACCATGTTCTGGATATTATCCGTTGTGACGCTCAGGAGAATCCGGGCAGACTGGCAGTGTATCTTGAGGGAGGGCATTTCGATCCCCGCTATCCCACCACGAATTTTGCTGAGCAGTCACTTCATCATGCTTTGCGTATCGCCAGCCAGGTGCCTGGTGAGAATAAAAAAAACGTCAGGCTGGCCCTGGGTATTCTGGTGGATGACCTGGGTCTGCAATGTGGGACACAGGCATGTCATTCTCCTTCTCTTATTCCGGAAGCGGAGCAGGATGGACAACTTCCCGCCGGGCTGGAAAGCATCCTCGCACAATATCCTGTGGTCAAACGTCATCGTCTGATTATTCAGCGTGAACGTACCTGTAAAAATCGCGGCATACAGACACTGAAAACCCTCATGGCGCATCATCGCCATACGCCGTTTGATGAACTGGAAACAGAAACAATAGGTGACGGGGAAAAAATTTATTTCCGTACCGGCCATGCTCCGCGAGTCCTGCTGGCTGAATCGAGATCCAAAGATATCTGGACAGCAAAATGTCCCATGATTATGGCGCAACATTACCGGGACGTGGTGAGAGATGTTACCAAACTGCATCCCCGGACTGACGTTATCCATATCATCGACATCTCGGAAATCGATGATTACACCAGAGTGATTAGAGGAGCTGAAGTGGCGACCCGGCTTCTACTTCAACCCGCATTGGTTAATCAACACGTCATTATAACCAGTCTCTTTCTGTCCCCCTTCGGGAGTGACGAATTTGCAGCACACAGCATATCAAATCTGATGACAGTGTCTGAAAAAGAGTAAGAACAATTTATCAGTGGCGTTAATGCCCTACCCGGATTTGAAGAAGAGATAACCATGAAAACTGATGATACTCAGAGACCTGTCTATCTGGATCATAACGCGACCACGCCTTGTGATAAAAGGGTGGTTGAAGCGATGCTGCCCTACTTTTGTGAACTGTTTGGTAACGCCGCCAATATTTCGGATTATCACGGCTGGAAGGCAAAGCAGGCCGTCGATACCGGGCGGGAGCAACTGGCCCGCTTAATCAATGCGAAAATAAATGAGATCGTTTTTACGTCAGGGGCGACAGAAAGTAATAATCTGGCGTTACGGGGCATCTGGCAGACCTACCGGCATAAAGGCCGCCATATCATTTCATCCAGTACCGAACACCCTTCCATTCTTGAGACACTGAAACAGCTGGAAACGGAGGGTGCGTGG
>JAVBKE010000171.1:0-17902 GCA_031554185.1 Caryophanales bacterium | reverse complement strand
AGGAAAAATCGGTGAGCTAACACCATCAGGAGGAATATCATCAATGAATGAAATGTGGCCAATGGGCGGAACGCCCCAAATGGGAGGAATGCCCCAAATGGGGGGGATGCCTCAAATGGGAGGAATGCCCCAAATGGGAGGAATGCCCCAGATGGGAGGAATGCCTCAAATGGGAGGAATGCCCCAAATGGGAGGAATGCCTCAAATGGGAGGAATGCCTCAAATGGGAGGAATGCCTCAAATGGGGGGAATGCCCCACATGGGAGGAATGCCTCAAATGGGAGGAATGCCTCAAATGGGAGGAATGCCCCACATGGGAGGAATGCCTCAACTAGGCGGAATGCTCCAAAATGGTGGATCTCCCGGGTTTCCACACGTAAAATCACCTTTTGGTCAACCAGAAGCAATTCCAGTTGCCGGTTGTGGTTGTGGTGGATCTCATCCACATATGTATCAAGGTGCACCGCATCAGGGACAATTCCCACCATCTTTTCCTTATGGAATGCCACGAATTGATTCAAGCTTCTATGAGTATTGAACAATGTAGAGGCAGCGATTTTATTCGCTGTCTTTTTTATCATGTGCAAAAATACGGCTATCAATCAATGCAATTAAAACGAATTAAACCTGGTGTTTTTTTACTGGAAACAAAGAAGAGAAACATGATTGTTAAGCAATTTCGATCAATGAGATCGTACTGTAAGCAACTCTACTTAACTCAGCGGTTGCATCAAATTGGTTTTAGCTATACATCAAGCTTTGTACTAGACCTTCCAGTATTTGTTCACGATAACTGTGTTTATGGTTTTCTTCATTATATATCCCCTGCTAAATCTTCTTTTCGATTCTCTTCAATCGAGCAGTGTCAAGAAGGATTAACATTATTATCTTCGTTTCATAGACATACTTCTGCCTTAGTTCCCGAATTGGCAAACGGTATTGCTCGGTTTAATCAAATAGAGAAATGGCAAGTGCGGTTGTCGGAATTCAGCAAATATGTAGAACAAATTGAACATCCAATGTATAAGCAGCTATTTGAGATTTATCAGCTAATGGGTAAGCGGTCCCTCATTGGGATGAGAAATCATCAATTAAATGACGAAAAAGAGTGTATGATTCATGGAGATGTTGCTTATCATAACTTTCTTCGCGCAGAAAATGGGGTGCTTTTTCTCATTGATTTTGACCTGCATACTTGCGGTTCAGCCAAAGTTGACTATTTACAGTTTGCTAATCGTATTTTACCTAGCTGTCAATTTTCTTTAGAGAAATTATCAATGTTTCCGCAACTAAAGGGATTTCTGAGTGAAAATTATTTTCTTGAGGCGCTGTGTTATCCAACAGATGTTTTTCGTGAATGGAATCGAATAGAGCGTGAACAAGGATTTGACATCATCGTAAAAAAGCAAATTTTCATTGAAAACCTTCGAAAAGAGCATGCCGCTCGCATTGATTTGTTCAATACGATCCAAACTATGATAAAATAGAGTCATTTCAAATTGATTGGAGCGTATCGCCTTGGGAAAAAAAATTGATTATTTAGTAAAGTGGTTACAAGAAAAAGTTGCGAGTGCTGGTGTTAAGGGGCTTGTGGTTGGTGTCAGCGGTGGAATCGATTCCGCCGTTGTTGCCTATCTGATCAAACGTGCATTTCCGAATGATAGTATCGGTGTTATTTTGCCATGCAAAAGTGGTGTTGATGATAGGAAGGATGCCAAGCTTGTTGTAGAAGGTTGTGAATTGAAGCATCTCGAAATTGATCTAACGACAACTCATGAATTACTGTTTTCTACAATAAAAGATCATGTTCCGGTAGATGACTGGCATCTAGATAATGAAAAATTAAATGATGCCAATTTAAGAGCGCGTTTGAGAATGTCTACTCTTTATAGCATCGCAACAAACTATAGTTATCTTGTTGTCGGTACGGATAATGCAGCGGAATGGCATACAGGTTATTTTACAAAGTATGGTGATGGTGGTGTTGATTTAGTGCCTCTTGTTCATTTAACGAAAACGGAGGTGCGCGAAATGGCGTACTGTTTAGGTGTTCCAAAAGCAGTTATTGAAAAAGCACCAAGTGCCGGACTTTGGGAAGGGCAAACAGATGAAATTGAGATGGGGACGACTTATCAAATCATTGATCAATTTCTAAAAGGAGAACCAATTCCGCAAGCTGATTTAGAGATAATTGATCGTCTGCACAAACGTTCCGCACATAAACGTCAACTAGCAGCAGCACCTGCTAAAGAAAATTTTTAGTTGTATGAGGTAGTGTTTGAAATAGTTCATTCTTACCGAAGCACTTTTCAAACAAGACCTAAGAAAAATTCCCAAAAAATTCAGTGAGTGAAAAATGAAAAATTGCCCATAGTAATAACGAGCCTTTGCTCTTTAAAAAACAATGGGAGGTAACTCATTTGAAAAAGTATTTGATAACGGCGTTTGCATTCATCTTTGTTCTAGGTCTTGTTGGCTGTAATGATAATGACCAAAATGCGACGGGCGGTGATGTTCAGAATGTTGATTATACACCTGATAAATCACCTGCAGAAATGTGGAACAACATTGGAACGATGAGTGAAGAGGACAAACAGTTAGCACAAAAATGTGCTGATATTGCTGCTTCACAAGAGAATGTTCGCACTGCGCAAACATATGCAATGGGTGAAACTGTCTATGTAGCACTTCGGGTTGCAGATAATGTGAATGATGAAAAAGTCATTGATGATGTTCGTAAGGAGTTAGAAAGCCAAACAGATGATGTGAATTTTAACATTGTTTCCGACTACGGTGCTTTTGAGCAAATGAAGAAAAGCACAAAAGCTGTGAGAGGAAATAATGAAAATATCCCTGCTGGCCCTGGAGCTACACCTGAAGCACCAGGAACAACACCTACAGCGCCTGGAACTATGCCAGCGAAATAATAGCACTAGGTTGTCATACAATGTTCTTAAACAAAAGAACATTGTATGATTTTTTTAATGTTGTTTTACATATGAGTGAAACTAAACATTAGAATTCACGTAAACCGGGTTCTATTGTGCACAGGCAAAGCTAAATAGAGTATTTACGGTTGCAATATTGTCTACATAATGTACAATTAGAAAAGAAAATTGAGAAAAAACGGGGAGAAAATATGAGTAGAATTAAGCTTGTCACAGACTCAACTACTGACTTAACGCAAGAACAAATACAAGAAATGGGCATTACCGTGGTACCGCTAAGTGTCACAATCGATGGAGAAACCTATGTGGATGGGTTTTTAACACCAGATCAATTTATTGAAAGAATGGAGAATTCAAAAGCATTACCAAAAAGTTCACAGCCTGCGACAGGTGCATTTGTAGAGACTTTCGATCGATTAAATGAACCTGATTGTGAAATATTATGCATTATGCTGACTGAAAAATTAAGCGGCACTTGTCAATCTGCGAGAATTGCTTCGGAAATGACAGAAGCAAAGGTGACGGTTGTTGATTCGAAAATTGTTTCGGCTGCGGCACAGTTTCAGTTAATTGAAGCACATCGAATGATTCAAACTGGTCATAGCGTGCCTGAGATTGTATCAAGGCTTGAGGAAATACAAGAAAAAACACAATTATACATTGCTGTTGGTAGCCTTGACAACCTTGTAAAAGGTGGGCGAATCAGCAAAGGAAAAGCAATGATTGGCAATTTATTAAGTGTTAAACCGATTGTTAAATTTAAGGATGGCATCATCATAGAGGATGACAAAGTTCGGAGTATTGGACAGGCAATTAAATTCTTTATTCATAAATTAGAACAGGATCTTGTAGGTAAGACCTTGAATTATGCGGCAGTTATCTACGTCGGTGAAAAGGATACTGCAATAACACTTGAAAAAGAGATTAACAAAGTGGCGGATTATGGTGAGATTTCCAAAACGCCTGCAACTGCGGTTGTCGCTACTTATGTTGGAAGAGGCACACTGGCAATAGCTTATCTAGTAGAATAATGCGGTTGGCAAATTTAATTTTAATAAAAATGACTGACTTAATATTATATGGTACTAGAGCGGTGAGTTTTTTTGGCAGGCGTAATCTAGGTTTGAATTAGGAGGGATATTATTTGAGGATATCCAGAAACAGCCTAGTTTTGGATGCTAAAAACCATGCTCATAGGTCTAAACAATTTCTTCATATCATGGTATAGTTGTTTGGTAAAACAAAATGCAGGGAGATGCTACAAATGGGTAGAGTACAAAACCCCAAAAAAGGGGCACTAGATGCAAATCGTAGTAAAGTATTTATGAAGATGTCGAAGGAAATATATGTGGCAGCCAAAAATGGTGGCAGTGATCCTAATGGAAATACTGCACTAAGACTGGCGATTGAAAAAGCACGCGCTGTTAGTACACCGAAAGACACAATTGATCGCGCAATCAAAAAAGCTGCAGGTGCACATGATGGGGAGAATTTTGAGGAAATCACCTATGAGGGATACGGGCCAGGTGGAATTGCGATTTTGGTTAATTGTTTGACCGATAATCGTAACCGAACGGCATCCAATGTAAGAACTGCTTTTGGTAAGAATGGTGGCAATCTTGGAGAGACAGGTAGTGTTTCCTACATGTTTAACCGCAAAGGATATCTAGCAATTAGCCGCGAAGACCTAAAAGTCGATGAAGATGAAATGATGATGATGGCACTAGAAGCGGGCGCTGAGGATCTGAGTACAAAAGATTATGCTTTTGAAATATATACTGAACCAAATGATTTCCTTGAAGTAAAAGAGGCTATCGGTGCACAAGGATATGAATTTATTTCTGCTGAAATCTCAATGATTCCGACGATTTACAACCAGCTTGCTCCTGAAAATCAAACATTAATGGAACGCTTAATCGATGTATTAGAAAATGATGATGATGTTCAGGACGTTTACCACAATTGTGAAGATTAAGCGGTTAATATAGTATTGTCTGGCCAAAAAAAAACACTCAGAAAAATTTTGAGTGTTTTTTGTTTTCTCTAAATGAAATATTATTGACTGATGTCAATTTCGTTTTCATAGCTTTTTGTCCCTAATTCTTCCCCAAGAATCCCGTCATTCACAGTTAGAAGCACCGGAGAGGTGGTGTCCTTTAATGAATAAGCTCCAGCACATTTAACAGTTTCTCCAGGCTTTACATTCAAAAGAATATTGGCCAAGCCTTCTGAGTATTTATGGTTTAAAGTAATACCAGGCAGTAACATTTCACCATTCTGTGAGAAAACGGTATTTGCAGGAAACACGACAGTAGGTCGCTGCTCCGTATCAGAAGTGTTTGTAAAGTTATACGTTATAATGAATAAATCTGAGGGCTGTCCCTTTTTAGGTGCAGCAGGTAAGAAATCATAACCCGTTAATTTAATTTTGGCATCTTCTGTCTCAATGACATCCTCTTCAAAATAGGGAATGTCTTTTTTCTGCTCGGAATCCTCTTTATCCTTCTCTTTTTCATCAGAAGAGCTACTGTCCTTCGTGTCAGCATTGTTGTTTTCTTCTTTCTTTTTTGGTTCCGTCGCTTCCTTTTCTGCTGAACAAGCAGACATCGTAAATGCGATGAGGAAAATTGTGAACAGTATCGTAGCTTTCTTCATGATTGTAACCCCTTCAATATCAATAATTGCCCATTCTGATCGTACCAATAATTACTTGAAATGTCGATTATTTTTACATCAAGGTACTAAGATATAAAATTCCAATAGAAAAAATTCATGTAGTTAGAGACAATTTGTTGCTGAAATTGATGAAGAATGACTAATTAAATTTAGGAAAAAAGAGAATTATTTTTAATTTATGGAGAAGATCGTTAGATCGCAGGAAACCAACTAATTGAAGGAGTTTCTCTTGATGATATACGTAATTATTGATGCAATGTAGACAAGAAAATGATGCAAAGTCTTTGATGTTTTTGAAAAAGATGGGAAAATTCCTTCCTTTTGTGATATGATAAATTTTAGAAGGTACATACAAAATGCAACAATTGAGTTGACATAATCCAAATAAGATATTCCACCTAAATAAGCTAGGTATTGAATTAAGTGGAAGGAGATTGTCAGCTGGCTTACAGGCATCTATGAAAGATTACACAAATGTCTAGTTGAATGTTTCACAAATAGTGTATTTAGAACACTAGCTAGAAGATCAATATGATCAGCTATTGTAGTAAAGAGAATTTTATACTTTCCGAGCGATCAAGCTTACTAGGTATAAGTTTCCCATTATCGTAGCTAAGACTGATATAGGAAAACTTTAGTTAGAGGACTCCTGCTATTTGGTTTGAATCATACTTGTTATTTTTTCAAGAATGTAGCTAAACACCTGTTTATTAGAAAAGATTGGATCTGATGTTTGATTTCATTAACTTGTTCGCAGAAATCTTTAGTATTAGCAGTTATTCTTCATAGATAAGGTCTATTATTTTATCAATTTTTGTTTTGTCTGTCCCTTTTAGGTAAGTTGAAAAGATACTATTTTATAATTTAAGGAGGATGAATTTGTGAATTTAAAAAGAGGTAAGCGAGTAAAAAGAAAAAGAATGACTGTGTTTCTAAATCGGTTGGTACTAACCGTGTTGATGTTAAATGTGCTGACAACCCCATGGGGGTATGAAAAGCCGGCATTTGCAGATGAAAAAAGTGATTCAACCACGATCGATAAGGAGCTAAAGGATGGTGGATTCGAAAGTCTCAATGATTCAAAAGATGTTTATTACAATAATGATCAGAGTCAGTACTGGAAGACTGATAAAAAAAACATTGTAACAGGGCTTTCTGAGGACAGCCATTCTGGTAGCCGTAGCCTTTCATTAATGATGGATGGTTCTTCTTTTGAGGTGCATCAAGATGTTGCACTCACTCCAGGAGAAACGATTGACCTCAATCTTTGGGTAAAGGGCGTTGCTGAATCCACGCCACTAACAATTTCGGCTGGCGATGAAGAAATCTATTCTTCATCAATTAAATCAGGAGATTGGCAACAAATATCAACAGATTCCTATACTGTTCCAGAAGGACAGACTACAACTAGGCTTACCTTTGCAGTAAGTGGTGAGCTAAGTAGCCTGTTTGTAGATGATATAAACGTTTCGGATTCTCATTCTTCTGGTTCATATGAGGTAACAGAAGAAATTGTTGATGAAAATAATGACCCGATAAAGGGGCAGTCAGTAACGCTGGAAAACGTAGCAAGCGGTGAAGCATACAGCAAAACTCCACCGACAATTTCTGGTTACACTTATGAAGGGTACAAAGTAGATAGTGAATCTTCTTTTGTTGCTGAGCAACCTGCTATTTCAGATGTTTCTGAGCCTCATACAGTAACAATGAAATATAGCAAAAATCCTCAGTCTTCAAGTGGGGATAGTCAGCAAATTGCGGAGACAAATGAAAGCTCTCCCCAAATCACTGTAACGAATACGGTGTTTGAGGAAACAGAATTTGAGAAAAAGGCTGAGATCAATGCAACACTACTTGATGTTGTTACTGCAACAGATGCAAAAGATGGTGACCTTACAGATGAGGTGAAGGTGAAAGCAAGTAATATCATACCAGGAGAGCCGGGTATTTATGATGTAACATACTCTGTATCAGATAGTGATGGGAATCATTCTGATGTGAATACGCAGATGCTTGTCGTATCACCTGGCATGGATGATAATAATGAAGGCTTGTACATTTCAGCTGAGAACAAAGTATTTGAGAAAAGTGATACTGTCGATGATGAGGCTTTACTTGAAGGTGTTCTAGCATACGACGTAATTGATCTCGAGATCAGTAATGATGTGATTATTGAGTCAAGTAATGTAGAGTCGGGAAAACCTGGAATTTATCAAGTAACATACAAAATTGAAAATAGTCATGGTGGTGAAATAAGTACTACTGCAGAAATATACATTAAGGACGACAATCGGGTAGTAAGTGGAAGTAACAATGGTCCTTATCTTACATCATACAATCCTGTATTTAAAACGACAGATAGTATTGATGATATGAAAGATTCAATTTTAGCGAATGCTATTGCTTTCGATGTAGAAGATGGCGACATTACAGGTGATGTTAGCATTATCTCAAATGATATAGTAGTTGGTCGCCCTGGAATCTACACTGCAAAACTTAGTGTAAATGATACAGATGATCATCTAGTAACGAGAGATATTGATATTTTGATCGATGATGATTATACATCAGGAAGTGCCCCATACATCGCTGCTAAAAACAAGGTTTTTGGAAAAACAGATTCAGTAGATACTGGACGGTTAACCGATGGTGTTATTGGGTTTGATGAGATAGATGGGGATTTGTCAAAAGCGAATGATGTAACTGGTAATAAGGGGGTCACAGTTAAGGATAATGGGGGAATTGCCCAAGGAGTACCTGGTATCTATTTTGTAACCTACGAAGTGTCTGATAATGACATCACGCCAAATACGACGACTGAAACGGTGATAGTAGTCATCACTGGTGATGCAACAACGGGTGGAATTGATGGTAGTCCATACCTCACGGCCCCAAATAAAGTATTTGACAAAGCTGATGATATCACTAATGATGCTGGTGACTTAGGTTTGTTGAAAGATGTGGTTGCATTTGATATAGAGGATGGGATTATATCAAATAATGTTGTGATTACAGAAGTAAATGGTGTTCCTACTAATGATGCAGCATCAATGATCGAAGGTAAGCCGGGTATTCATCATATATCCTATTCAATTACTGATATGGATGGTAAAGTGACAATAAAAGAAGTAGATATTTTTGTGACGGATTCAGCAACAACTGGCGGAGCAAACGGTGCACCATATATCACAGCACCGAACAAAGTGTACGAGAAGTCTGATGATGTTACAAATGATGATGGCGTAAAGGGATTAAAGAAAGATGTAGTAGCGTTTGATGTAGAAGATGGAGAACTTACAAATAAAGTAAAAATTGTCAAAGTAGATGGAGTGGTCGGTGCTCCGGATCCAGCTTCTTCTATCGAAGGAAAATCGGGTATCCACTCGCTCACTTATTCTGTGGTCGACAAAGAGAGCAAGACGGCAAAAAAAGATGCCGAAGTACTTGTTAGAGACACAACAACAACAGGTGGAGAAAATGGTGCCCCTTATATATCTGGACCGAATAAAGTATTCGAACAGTCTGATGTTCTAACTAATGATGCAGGTCCTGAAGGGTTACTGAAAGATATGACTGGATTCGATATAGAAGATGGCACAATTACAGGTGACATTACCATCACTGAGGTAGACGGCAATGCTACAGATGATGCGGCATCGATTATTTCTGGCAATCCAGGGACTTACACAGTGACTTATTCGCTTACGGATAGCGATGGTAACACAGCAACAAATAAGGCGGACATACAAGTTAAAGGCCCTACTACAACGGGTGGTGAAGATGGTAAACCTTATATCACTGCTTCAAATAAGGTATACGAAAAAGATGATGTGATAACGAATCTGAATGATGAGAATGGCCTAATGTACGAGGTAAGTGCTTTCGATTTAGAAGATGGGATCATTACTAAAGATATTAAAATTACTGAGGTTGATGGTGAAGCTACATTAGATGCTGGAACTGCTATTTCAGGAAAATCAGGTATCCATACTGTCACTTATTCAGTGACAGACAAACTGGGAAATGAGACAGTCAGTACAGTTGAAGTATTGGTTCAAGACACAACAACAACAACAACAGGTGGAGAAGATGGTGCACCATACATTACAGCAGCAAATAAAGTCTATGAGCAAACAGACACCATTACAAATCTAACAGATGCAAAAGGACTGCTGAAGGATGTAACAGCCTTTGATGTAGAAGACGGAACGATAACTAATCAAGTGGTGATCACGAAGGTTGATGGTGAAGTTACGACAGATGCGGCAACTGTTATGTCAGGAAAACCAGGGACTTACGAAGTGACTTATGAAGTTGCTGATAGTGATAGTAAAAAAACAACCAAGGATGTAGAGGTGCTTGTTAAAGGACCAACGACATCTGGCGGTGAAGACAATGCACCGTATATTACAGCAGCAAATAAAGTATTTGAGAAAAGTGATAAAGTAACCAATGACTCAGGTGCAAAAGGATTACTGAAAGATGTTGCCGCATTCGATGTGGCAGATGGAACGATTACAGATGATCTGAAAATCACGCAAGTTGATGGTAAAGATACGCAAGATGCTGGATCTCTTATTTCGGGAGAATCAGGCGTTCACACAGTGACTTATTCGGTTACTGATAGTGATGGTAAGGAAACAACAAAAGTGGTTGAGGTGTTCGTTAAGGACAGTACAACAACTGGCGGTACTGATGGTAAACCATACATTTCTGCGCCAAATAAAGTGTATGAAAAGACTGATGTTATTACAAGTGACGCAGGAGAAAAGGGTTTACTGAAAGATGTAGTCGCATTTGATGAAGAAGATGGCTCATTGACAAATGTGTCCATTACTCAGGTTGATGGAATTGATGTGATGGATGCTGCATCAGTTATGTCAGGAAAACCAGGCATTTACAAAGTGACTTATTCAGTCACAGATAGTGAGTTAAATGTGACAACAAATGAAGCGGAAGTACTTGTCAAAGATAGCACAACAGTTGGTGGGGAGAATGGTAACCCATACATTACTGCACCAAACAAGATATATGAAAAGTCAGATATGATTACAAACGATGATGCAACTTTAGGATTACTGAAAGATGTTACTGGGTTTGATTTAGAAGATGGGACATTAACAAGCATGGTGAAGATCACAGAAGTTGATGGAAAACCTACAGCAGATGCCGCATCTGAAATCAAAGGAAAACCAGGTATCTATGATTTAACATACAGTTTGAAAGATAGTGCAAATAATTTAATTGAAAAAACTGTGCAAGTATTTATTAAAGATGAAGCACCAATTACAGAGGGCGATGGACCTTATATTACAGCTGCAGATAAAGTTTTTGAAACAACGGATGTTGTAGATAATAAGGCATTACTAGAAGATGTTCTTGCCTTTGATCTCGAGGATGGAGATTTGTCCGCTGATGTAACAATTAAGAATAGTAATGTTGTTTCAGGAACTGTAGGTAATTATAAAGTAACTTACACGGTAACTGATAGTGAAGGTAATGTTTTTGATAAGGACGTTTTGGTCAAAATTCAAGACACTACACCACCGCTAGCACCAGTGATTGATACAATCGATTCAGGTACTACTAGCATTACCGGAACCGGGGAGCCTGGAGCTACCATTGAGGTTACCCTACCAGGAGGAGAAGTTGTTACAGCGCCAATCGGTCCAGATGGTAACTGGGAAGTAACAGTGCCACCAACATTAAACCCGGGTGATATTGTCACGGCAATTGTGATTGACTCAAGTGGCAACGAAAGCCCGACCACCACAGCAGTTGTTACCGAGTCAGATGTGACAGCGCCGCCGGCACCAATTATTAACCCGATTAATCCAGGGACGATCATTACCGGAACCGGGGAGCCTGGAGCTATCATTGAGGTTACCCTACCAGGAGGAGAAGTTGTTACTGCTCCAATCGATCCAGATGGTAACTGGACAGTAACAGCACCAACACCGCTTGAGCCAGGCGATATTGTAACAGGTATTGTGATTGACTCTAGTGGTAACGAAAGCCCAACTACCACAGCTGTGGTTGGAACAATTGTTACACCAGGATCACAAATAGACCCACCGATTGTTGATCCGGTCGAGCCTGGAGATGAAACAGTCACAGGAACGGGTGAACCAGGCACAACGATTCAGGTTACCCTTCCAGGCGGTGTCACAGTGACAACTGTTGTCAATCCAGACGGAAGTTGGACTGCGCACCTACCAAAACCACTCGAGCCTGGAGATGTGATTACAGTTATTGCAATGGATGACAGAGGAAATAAGAGTCCAGAAGTTGTGGTTACTGTACCTGGCTATCCAACAGGTATTACTGTACCTAGAACAGGTGATGAGGATTCTGCAACTTTACCTGTAATCGTGATGATTACAGCACTATTTGCAATCACTTTGACAAGAAGATCAATCCGTCAATCTGATGAAATAGAGTAGTGATTACAATCGTATAAGGATTGAGTAGAAGACTAATTCATATACGGCACCATTTTTTGAAAAGAAAACAAGATAGTCTCATTTATAAAATATCCGCGATTAGAAGGATTATTTTTGAATGAGATTATTTTTTGTGAACTTCGAGTCAATTATTTTGATAAAAGTGTTTTTGAAAATTGTCGTGATAGATGATACAATAATCTACGGATAAACGAAGTAAATACGAATAAATTCATCCCGCTTGTATGTTCTTTGCAGGTGGGTTTCATTTGTTAAGAGGGCTCGCTTGACGTAAGAATACGCTAGTTGAAAGTAGAGGGGAATCGCATGTTTGAATATATAAATGGTCGCTTGGATTATGTTTGTCCAGAATATATCACTGTCGAAACAAGTGGCGCTGGTTATCTGTTGGTTGTGCCTAATCCATTTTCATTTCAGGGACAAGTAAATGAGCGTATCAAGATTTTTGTTTATCATCATGTACGTGAGGATTTTGAAGCGCTTTATGGTTTTACTAGCCGAGAAGAGCGAAAATTTTTTATCAAGCTTATTAATGTGACTGGTATTGGTCCGAAGGGGGCATTAGCGGTACTTGCTTCCGGTCAGGTGAGTCATGTTGTTCAAGCGATTGAATCGGAGAATGAAGCTTATCTTGTGAAGTTTCCAGGTGTCGGCAAGAAAACAGCACGTCAAATCATTCTTGATCTAAAAGGAAAGCTAAAAGAATTCAAGGTAGATGGCGAAGTTGTGGAAACCACTTTTCAGCAGGCAGCTGAAAATGAGAACTTGTTGGAAGCCATTCAAGCATTGCAGGCGCTTGGCTATTCTGAAAAGGAACTTGCAAAAACGACTAAAGTACTAGCAAATGAAGATTGCACAACAGAGGAATACATTAAACAAGCACTAAAAATGATGCTAAAATAGTATGGGCAACTACGTGATAATGTGTTAATTTTACAAAGTAGCTTGATGAATTTGAGTAATCAATTTCATTTTGAAAGTAGGTGAGCAGAATGGAAGACCGTATTTTAGATGGCGGGAGTCTGGAGAATGAAGATGTATTTGAATATAGTTTACGCCCACAAACACTGAATCAATACATTGGTCAGGATAAAGTAAAGGAAAATATGCGCGTGTTTATTGAAGCGGCAAAATTGCGCGATGAAACCCTGGATCATGTATTACTTTATGGGCCGCCAGGGCTGGGGAAAACGACACTCGCTGCGATTATTGCTAATGAAATGGGTGTGCAGTTGCGAACCACTTCAGGACCAGCAATTGAACGTGCCGGTGATCTAGCCGCGATTTTGAGCTCACTGAAGCCTGGTGATGTGCTGTTCATAGATGAAATTCATCGTCTTCCTAAAGCGATTGAAGAAATACTCTATCCAGCAATGGAAGATTTTTGTCTGGATATTATTATCGGAAAAGAAGCAGGTGCTAGATCGGTCAGAGTTGAGTTGCCACCGTTTACATTGGTCGGTGCAACAACTAGAGCCGGCAATTTATCAGCGCCACTCCGAGATCGATTTGGTGTTGTCTCTAGGTTAGAGTACTATTCCGAGGAGCAGCTCACTGAAATCGTCACGAGAACAGCTGATATTTTGCAAACGGAAATTGATCGGGAAGCGGCTTTAGAAATTGCTAGGCGTTCACGCGGGACGCCAAGAATTGCCAATCGTTTGCTGCGTCGTGTTCGCGATTTTGCACAGGTAAAAGGCGATGGGCGAACAACTTTTGCCATCGCAGACTATGCACTTGAATTAATGCAGGTCGACAAGGTAGGGTTAGACCAGATTGACAGAAAACTCCTGCTTGGAATTATTGAGAAATTTCGTGGTGGGCCAGTTGGACTTGAAACGATTGCAGCAACAATTGGTGAAGATTCAGGCACAATTGAGGATGTCTATGAACCCTATTTGTTACAAATTGGCTTTATCCAGCGAACGCCAAGAGGGCGAGTCGCGTCTGATTTAGTCTATCGACATTTTAACATGCGTAAAAATCTGCCTGAAGGTATGCAGCAACAATTGGATTTAGGAGATTAGGTAACGTTTTGATGCGCCTAATGATTAAAAATTGATCTTCATTCAAAATCTGCAATGTTCAAGTGAACAATTCCAATTTTGAATATTAAAAATGTGATTGTCACAATAAAGTAACTAATCGCAAATTGAAAGTTTTGAAAGGAGTGCCTTTTAGCGAGATGAAAGTTGACTTATATGATTTTGATTTACCACCTCAGTTAATCGCTCAAACGCCGCTAGCTGTACGTGAAAATAGTCGATTAATGGTGGTTGATAAGGAAACTGGTGATGTAGAGCATAGCCATTTTCACCAGTTAAAGCAGTTTTTGCAGTCTGGGGACTGTTTGGTGCTAAATGATACAAAAGTACTTCCAGCACGTTTGCATGGTAGAAAAACAGGTACAGATGCTCATATTGAAATTTTATTATTGAAGAATACAGAAGGTGACTCATGGGAGACACTTGTAAAGCCGGCTAAGCGTGTCCGTGTTGGTACAGAGATCTCTTTTGGAGATGGACGCCTAAAAGCGGTTTGTGTGGCTGAGGAAGCGCAAGGAGGCCGGGTTCTCGCGTTTCAATATGAGGGTATTTTCATTGAAATTTTGGAACAACTTGGAGAAATGCCTTTACCGCCTTACATTCGGGAACAGTTAGTTGACAAAGATCGTTATCAGACTGTCTATGCTCGGGAACAAGGTTCAGCTGCAGCGCCGACTGCTGGCTTACATTTCACAGAGCAACTGCTTTTTGATCTAAAGGAAATGGGTGTTGCAATTGCGTTTATTACGCTTCACGTCGGGCTTGGTACATTTAGACCAGTGTCCGTTGATACAATTGAAGCGCATGAGATGCATTCATATTATTACTCAATGACTGCTGAAACGGCCGCCTTGCTCAATGATGCAAAGGCAAGTGGTCGGAAGATTTATGCAGTTGGAACGACGTCGACAAGAACATTGGAAACGATTGCTCAGGCTGGGCAAGGACAATTTTCAGAAGCAAGGGGCTGGACAAATATTTTTATTTATCCTGGCTATCAATTTCTTGCAATTGATGGGATGATTACGAATTTTCATCTGCCGAAATCGACATTAATTATGCTCGTTAGTGCGCTATCCTCTCGGGTAAATATGTTGGCAGCTTACCAAACCGCAGTGAAGGAAGAATATCGATTTTTCAGCTTTGGTGATGCAATGTTTATTAAATAACCTATCATTTTGGGTCTAATTAAAGTAAAATCAAATAATAGTCTATTAGGGGAGGATTTAGTTTGCCCGCGATCAAATACGAATTAATTAAAACCTGTAAACAAACGGGTGCAAGGCTTGGAAAAGTCCATACACCTCATGGGAGTTTTTCAACACCAGCATTTATGCCAGTAGGTACACAAGCGACTGTCAAGTCAATGTCTCCAGAAGAAGTAAGTGGCATGGGTGCTAATATTATACTTGGAAACACCTATCATCTCTGGCTTCGTCCGGGGCATGAAATTATTAAAGAAGCCGGTGGACTTCACAAATTTATGAATTGGAATGGCGCGATTCTAACCGACTCGGGTGGATTCCAGGTATTTAGTCTCAGTGATTTGCGGAAAATAGAAGAGGAAGGCGTCCATTTCCGTAATCATATTAATGGCGATAAGCTTTTCTTATCACCAGAGAAATCGATGCAAATTCAAAATGCACTTGGTTCTGACATTATGATGGCATTCGATGAGTGTCCACCATATCCTGCTAGCTTTGAGTACATGAAGAATTCGGTCGAACGGACATCAAGATGGGCAGAGAGATGCCTTAAAGCACATACAAACACTGAAATGCAAGGTTTATTTGGCATTATTCAGGGTGGTGAGTACAAGGAATTACGTAAAATAAGTGCGCAAGATCTGACATCACTTGATTTCCCTGGCTATGCAATTGGTGGTCTTTCTGTCGGGGAACCTAAGGAGATCATGAATGAAATGCTAGAATATACGACACCACTACTCCCGAGTGGAAAGCCAAGATACCTCATGGGTGTTGGCTCACCGGATTCATTAATAGATGGTGCAATTCGTGGGGTTGATATGTTTGATTGTGTATTACCTACGCGAATTGCCAGAAATGGTACACTGATGACATCCTCAGGACGAGTTGTGATTAAGAATGAAAAGTATGCCCGTGACTTTGGTCCAATTGACGAGAAATGTGATTGTTATACTTGCCAGAACTACAGCAGAGCTTACATTCGTCACCTCATTCGTGCCGAAGAAACTTTCGGAATAAGATTAACATCTTATCATAACCTTCATTTTCTGTTAAAATTAATGGAGCAAGTCAGGGAAGCAATTAAAGAAGACCGACTTGGTGACTTAAGGGAAGAATTTTTCGAACAATATGGTTATAATTTGCCAAATGCTCGAAATTTTTAGAAGCAACGGTACATAGTGCCATACTTCTAGGCTTATGAAAAACTTGTTTTTAGGTAAGCCTTAATAGTATTAAAAAAAGAAAGGAGATAATAACGAATATGCAACCATTAATTTTTATGGCGGTTTTCATTGCGATTTTTTATTTCATGTTAATCCGTCCGCAACAAAAGCGTCAAAAAGCTACACAAGCTATGTTAACATCTATGCAAGTTGGAGATAGTGTAGTGACGATTGGTGGACTTCACGGTACGATTTTGAAAATTGAAGATATAACTGTGATTGTAAAAAGTCCTGATGGCAGTAAACTGACTTTTGATCGCTACGCTGTCAAAGAAGTGAAGTCGAAAAATACAGTTGTTGAAACGAAAGTAGAAGCTGTAGAAACTGTAGTAGAAGAGCCAGCAACTGATTCAAAAGAGTAATTAAAAAGATAGGCTATCAGTCAATGATTTTTCAATGATTGGTAGCTTTTTTTTGTAGCTGATGACTGGTTGAAGTGATTAAGAAACTATCACTAAAAAAGAACCCCAGCTTATTGTCTGAATGTGCTCAGATGATAAGCTGGGCTTCTGTACTTTTTACCGCACCAATGGAATCGCACCGTCAATTGGCGCGAGTGGGTCGGCTTTATTGATATGATCATAGAACATAATTCCATTGAGATGATCAATCTCATGCTGAATACAAACTGAAGCAAGCCCAGTGAAGGTCAATTGAACCTCTTCGCCATCCATTGTGTTGGCTTTGATTTTGATTTTCGCATATCTGTGTACAAGACCCACGACAGGCTCATCAACAGATAGGCAACCTTCTCCAGTCGTGATGTATGTCAGTTCATTTGAATGGCTGATCACTCTTGGGTTGAAAAAAGCATGGCTTGTTGGGGCATCATCCTTGTTTACAATATGAACAGCGATCATTCTTTTCGAGATATCAATTTGTGGAGCGGCGAGGCCGATTCCTGATCTCGTGCCATGTTTCTCTGTAAATTCTGTTTTTTGACTATTGATAATATATTCATGCATTTCACGTAGTGTTGCTTTGTCCTCGTCACTAGGTGGCATAGGCACGATCTCAGCTCGCATTCTCAAAGTCGGGTGGTCGTCTTTAATGATTTCTTTTCCAGTAAGCATCTTTGATGCCTCCCTTACATTTATTTTCTTGGATAGAAGAACATCACTCTATCATTGAATAGATGCACTTCACCTTTAAGATGCTCTCCAAGCATTTTACAGTACTCAACGGCTTTGTTTCTATCGCCATGAGTTGATTGTGCAGAAAGTACAATACGAATCAGTGATTGTCCTTCTTCAAGCTCTACGCCGACCGCGATGATATGATAACCATCCTCTTTCCCATTGAGATAGATCCAGTGTTTATCTCCGGTTATCTTGTCTT
>JAVBKE010000203.1:0-2942 GCA_031554185.1 Caryophanales bacterium | reverse complement strand
CAGACAATTATCGTAAATGAAATTCCTTATCAAGTGAATAAAGCAAACCTTATTGAGCGAATTGCAGATTTAGTTCGCGATAAGATAATTGAAGGTATTTCAGATTTACGTGATGAATCCGACCGGAACGGTATGCGTATTGTCATTGAGCTAAAACGTGAAGCAAATGCAGATGTTATACTCAACAAACTGTACAAGCATACATCTTTGCAATCAAGTTTTGGTATTAATTTACTAGCGTTAGTTGATGGGCAGCCTAAAGTTTTAAACTTAAAAGAATGTTTAGTGCACTATTTAAATCATCAAAAAATTATTATTCGTCGTCGAACACAGTTTGATTTGAGTAAAGCAGAAGCACGTGCTCATATCCTTGAAGGATTACGGATTGCTTTAGATCATATTGATGCAGTGATTGCTTTAATTAGAGCATCAAAAACAACTGAAGAGGCACGAAACGGTTTAATGGATCAATTTAAGTTATCTGAAAAACAGGCGCAAGCAATTTTAGATATGCGTTTGCAACGTTTGACAGGACTTGAGCGTGATAAAATTGAAAATGAATACAATGAATTGATGACTTTGATTGCAGAGTTAAAAGCGATTTTAGCCGATGAAGAGAAATTGTTGCAAATTATTCGTGATGAATTACTTGAAATTAAAGCTAGATTTAATGATACACGTCGCACAGAAATTATTGCTGGAGGACTTGAGTCGCTTGAAGATGAGGACTTAATTCCTGTAGAAAATATTGTTGTGACAATTACGAAAAAAGGATACATTAAGCGTCTTCCTGCAAATACGTATCGTAGTCAGCGCCGTGGTGGTCGTGGTGTTCAAGGAATGAGTACCAACGAGGATGATTTTGTTGAGCAGTTGGTTTCGACTTCTACGCATGATACAGTCCTGTTTTTTACAAACAAAGGGAAGGTGTTCCGTTTAAGAGGATTCCAAATTCCTGAATTTAGCCGTACAGCTAAGGGAATTCCGATTATTAATAAGTTAAGCTTAGATCCAGATGAGCTTGTTAATGCTATGATCCCAGTGAAAGAATTCTCAGATGATAAATTCCTGTTCTTTGTAACAAGACATGGTATTTCTAAGCGATGCGCGTTATCAGCTTTTGCAAATATTCGCCAAAATGGTTTGATTGCCGTTGGATTGAAAGAAAATGATGAACTTATTTCTGTAAAGCTAACTGATGGCAAAAGTCATATTATTATTGGTACGCGAAATGGATTACTAATTCGCTTTGATGAAAATGATATTCGTTGTATGGGTAGAACAGCTGCTGGTGTTAGGGGAATTCGCCTGAAGAGTGATGATGTCGTTGTTGGGGTTGACATTCTTAAAGAAGGCAATGAAGTCTTAGTTGTAACGCATAACGGCTATGGAAAACGGACAAATGAAGATGAATATCGCATCCAGAATCGTGGAGGATCAGGTATTTTAACCTGTCGTGTGACAGATAAGAATGGACCAGTTGTTGCGGTGCAGACAGTTACTGGTGCAGAAGATCTCATGATTGTAACGGCTGGTGGTGTTGTTATTCGAATGGACGTGGCAACCATTTCAAACTTTGGGCGTAACTCGCAAGGGGTTAAATTGATTCGTTTAGAGGAATCTGAACAAGGATTTGTTTCAAGTGTCACCAAAGTTGAAAAGGAAGAAAAAGAAGAGGGCGACGAATTATCTGAAGATGGAAATGAAATCGGTACTTCAAATGATCATTTGAACGTAGCTGTGGGGACCTTTGCTGATGAACTGATCGAGGAATCATTAGATGAGGCACCTGAAGCAGAATTTGACGGCGAAGAATAATTATTTGATTCAAACCGTACTACTAAAAAAAGTAGTGCGGTTTTTTGGTATATGGCAAGTCAACAATGATCGTTGATCAAATGGTTTAAAAAAACAACGGAGCACATAGGTCTCCGTTGTTACTTGAATTCTTTAATGAAATATTCATAGAGGGTTATCAAAATTGGCCAAAAGGCAGTTCTATTCCTTATAATCGAAGTCAACTGGCGGAACGGCATTTGTTAGTACATCAAACTGCCCGCCACTAGCTTTTACACCAGCGATTAATTCGGGTAAGATATCTGCTGCATAACCTTGCTGCTTACCATCATGCATCAAAACAACACTTGGTGTATTTCTTGCCATATTATAATTAATTTCTCCTACAATGGCACCTGGTGATAGCTTGCGGGAGGATGCATCTCCTGAGTCAATATTCCAATCAAAGTAGACAAATCCTCTTCTAAGTAATTCTGAGTTGATTTCTTGATAGAAGCCATTGTTATAATGGTTAATACTGCCACCAGGGTGCCTTGTTACTGTGACTGGGTAATCAGTGATTGCCTTGATTTGAGCTAGGCAGTCATTGTAATCAGATAAGAATGTGTCAACGCTTTGATATACTTGCTCGTAGTTATGTGTATTGGTATGAATTCCAATGGCATGTCCCTCAGCAATAATTCGTTTTACAATATCAGGATTTGCTGCAACATTTTGCCCTTGTACAAAAAAAGTTGCTTTGACATTGTTTTCTTTTAAAATATCAAGTACACGATTTGTATTTTCGGAGGGGCCATCATCAAAAGTAAGATAGACTTTACTACCTGGGTCTACGATAGATTTTGGTCTTTCCGCATAAAGATCAGGATATTTCGTTTGATATTCAATCGCTTTTGCCGTTGTTTTCATCGGGAGTTTTTGTTCGGCTTCCTTCAGCTTCGATTGTGTTTCTATTAATTTCGTTTCGGTTTTTTTTGTTTCTTGCTTTACCTTTGCAATCTCTTCATTTTTTTGCTCAACCTTGGCTTTAAGTTGTAAATTGTTAGCAAATTCAATGCCGATGCCGCCGATTAAAAGAAAGATTGTTAGTATCGCAATTAACAATGATCGTTT
The DNA here is from genome assembly GCA_031554185.1 of Caryophanales bacterium. Taxonomy (GTDB): domain Bacteria; phylum Bacillota; class Bacilli; order JARBTR01; family JARBTR01; genus JAVBKE01. Next base: position 32 of record JAVBKE010000203.1, on the reverse strand, counting down.
ACTTTTCTTAACCCTAATTTTCATACATTCAC
>JAVBKE010000214.1:0-2752 GCA_031554185.1 Caryophanales bacterium | reverse complement strand
ATCATTACCATCATAGAGTGATAGTGAATACACACTGGGAGTGCTGTTACAGATTAAACGCACTCTGCGGGTAGTTACTGGTTCCGGCAGATAGCCGACATAGTTTACGCCTGGGTTTGAACCTGAAAGGATAGGTTGCCAGAAGCCTTCTACTTCCGCTTCGATGGTAAATGTTCCGATAGACTCAGGAAGCTGAATGATGCCTATACGCGTAAATGTTTTAACCTGGCCTAAATCCAGCTCAAGAGTTGCTGGTTGTGGACCCTTATCGTCCGTCGCCCAGCGCGTATTGGGATTCCCATCGACCGCTTTATGCGGACCAAATTCATCATAATTATCAAACCAGACATTACTGGCTGTAACTTTACTGAATAATGCCAAATCAGGATAAACCCGAGGCTCAGGGAAACCGTCCAGTTCCATGACCATGACAGTTCCCAGCGGATCGGGACTTTGTGTCGGCAACGCGACCGTTACCAGCCCGTCAATAATGTCATACTCCAGTGAGACCTCTGGAGCATCGAGCCAGTATAATTTATGAATAGTATTGACGGGACAGTCAATTCGTAGCTGAAGATCTTCTGGCCATTCAGTTAATGTGATATAGACGGTTCCAGGTAAGCTGACCGTGCAGTAGGTTCCCGGTTGTGCTGAGACATCCAGAGTCCCTGCTCGGGTACCGTATACAGCAGCCCCCCATTTTTCTAACCAGCCGCCAATTTCTGAAAGGCGATCGAGACTGGGCTGCGGAATGACTCCCTCAGCGGTCGGGCCGGTATTGAGCAGGTAGTTCCCCCCTTTACTGGCACAATCCAGGAGTTGCTGAAGCAACACTTTGCTGGATTTCCAGTTGTTATCCTGGGGGCGATAGCTCCAGCTGTCGTTCATGGTCATACAGGTTTCCCACAGCCCCGTTCCTGCACCTGCTGGGATGCTTTTTTCAGGAGTAATATAGTCGCCAACGTTAGCCCCCAAACGGTTATTTATAATAATGTCTGGAGAGAGGCGATGAAGGTACCAGCGGACATCGTTGGCCAGCTCCTGTGAAAGAAAAGCAGCCCACCCCCCATCGAACCAGATCAGTACGGGGTCAAATATTTCGACCAGCTCCTTCAGATGCTCCTTAAATTCAGAGGTGTACCACTCGGCATCCAGTGGTGCCGGGGCGGGATTTTCAGGATCAACAGCAGCGGCGTTGTCAACAGCAACAGCATGCTCATTGGCCCAGTCCAGTGATGAATAGTAAGTCGCAAACCTGATCCCTCTGCGGCGACAGGCATCGGCCAGTTCGCTTAATAAAGGTTTGTGGTAGCTGGCGGTGTTCTCCATATCATAGGGGGCAAAGTCTTTGACATTGGTTTCAAATAAGGAAAAACCATCGTGATGTTTTGTGGTAATGGTCAGATAGCGTTGCCCGGCATTATAGATAGCCTCAGCCCAGCTTTCCGGATCGTATAATGTCGGGTTGAACGGAATACAGGCCTGCTGAATATATTCATCTTTGGGGATGTTATCATTGTGCATCACCCATTCACCACGCCCCAGTACCGAATAGGCCCCCCAGTGCATCATGTGCCCGAAACGGCTTTCATTGAACCACTGCATGCGCTGATAATAATCCTCTGAGGTTTCTCGAATATAATGCTGGCAGAAGGTAAACCAGTTTAGTGCACCGTCAAAACCATCAGGGAAACACAGATAAATGTCCTGGACCCCTTCATCCTCAAAGAGAATATTTGAACTGGTATTGTCAGTAAAAATCTCAGGGTGAGAAGTGGTTTTACAGGTCAGGCTCCAGAGCAAATGTCCGTCAGGAGTACCAGAACGAACTTCGATTTTTTGTCCACTTTTTTGGGTGGATGAAAAAATCATGCAGGCAGTCCGTTTGCCAGTTGGAATAATATCACGAAAATGAAGCCAACTTCCCGGAGTTACCTGAGTGACGGACAATCCGGGACGTTTTCGCGGAGAGCCATCGTAGTGCGTGGTGCTGTAATTATTGACCGAGTTGGTTGTTAAATTACCCATGCTATTCTGATACTGGTGAAAATATAATATATTGTTGCTCATAATACATCCTGTTGATGAGTGGGTGTTTTAATGATTTTCTGGGAGGAAAATTTATTCTTGAATGGAGTCAAGAAATTTAAGGCATAACATTTCTTAATGTTATTTAGGCTATTGATACCCCGTTAATAAAATATTTCAATATCGCTTTTAAAATGTTTTCAGCAGTAACGTGCCTGCATGCTAGATCTAATTGTTTGAACTAGAAGATCATCTATAACATTTCACGCACCGACATGAACACATATTGTTAATGTAAGAGAATGGAGCAGGTTTTTATTAGATTTTTCATGTTATATACTCGTATGTATGAAGGAGGTTGCGATAACTATAGGAATAAAATGCAGGAGTGATTAGAGATTTTTTGCACACAGATAGTTTAAATTGAGTCAATGTTGGTCATGTTTTTAGTATGCAACAGGTAACAAGATGCCTCTAGGGTAAATTTTTATCAAAACATCACAATGTTTTGTAGGATTATTACTGTGTACAGTCGTTTTATTATGGCTCCGTTTTTTAAGTGACAACTTTAAGTATATCGTTTTTCCAGGAAAATTTACGACATTGGAGCGAAGTCACGGTACTACCCAAACTCGCAGTTACCTGAATTATTCTGATAAAAAAGGATTTGACCTAATTACCATGAGATTCGCTTAGTGTATTCATTTATACATATCTCCCGTGC